>NZ_JFAO01000015.1:0-44300 GCF_006408945.1 Bifidobacterium sp. UTBIF-78 | reverse complement strand
CCCCCTTCAAGGATTTTTGCATTTGCGTCCCACAGGCTCAATGAATGAATTGTTGGAAATCCGCCATTCGCCATGTGTGCATCAATTCGCGCCTCATATGAGAAGCGGGATGCAACTGCAATTTCGGCATATTTGCATTTGCGTCCCGCGGTCGTCCTGATGGTGAGCGCTCACTGCGCGTAGTACTGCAGTGCGGAGGCGTCCTTGTCGGTGATCTCGCGGATCGGGCGGGCAGGGTTGCCCACAGCCACGGTGTGCGGCGGGATGTCGCGCGTGACCACCGAACCGGCACCAATCACGCAACCCTCGCCGATCGTCACGCCGCCGATCACCGTCACGTTGCCGCCGAACCAGCAGTTCGAGCCGATGACGATCGGCTTGCCATACTCGTAGTCGTACATCGAACCATCCTCGGCCTGACGCACGTTGCGATCCTGCCAGCGCAGCGGGTGCATCGGCGGCAGCAGCGAGACGTTCGGCCCGAACAGCACGTCGTCGCCGATGGTGACCGGGCAGCAGTCCAGCACGGTGAAGTTGAAGTTCGCGAACACACGCTCGCCGATGGTGGTGTGGCGGCCGTAATCGAAGAAGATCGGTCCCATCACGTCCAGGCCCTTGCCATGACCGGGCAGCAGTTCGTCGAGAATGGCGCGGCGGGTGGCGTGGTCGCCGCGTGGGGTGGAATTGAACCGGGTGCACAGATCGCCGGCCCGCTCGCGCAGGGCGGTGAGCTCCGGGTCTGCGGGGTTGTACAGATGCCCGGAGATCATCTCCTCATGTTCGCTGGCTCGCGGTCTGCGCAGTTCGACCGGCGGCAGCGATTCGGCGACGGGGGTTGCGGGCTCCGTGGAAGCCGCAGGATCTGCGGAAGCCGCGGGCTCGGCGGGGGCGAAGGAATCGGTGAAATCAAGGGGTTCGGCGTCGTTGCTCATATCACGTACTCCAATATGTTGCTCAGGGAAACATAAACCGGCCCCATTGTACCTGCTTGCCGACTTTGGATGGGCCACCGTCCGGGCGCAATGGTGCAATGATAGATTGTGAATCAACCGGCGAACGGAGGCATGGCGTGAGTGGCATGAGTAAGGGAGCGACGCTGAAGGTCACGGGGGAGTCGCTGGACGAGGCGGCTCGCATCGTACGCGAGGGCGGACTCATCGTCATCCCCACGGACACGGTGTACGGCGTGGCCTGCGATCCGCGTAACACGGACGCCATCGACCGCATCTACCGGCTCAAGCGTCGCCCCCGGTACAAGGCGTTGCAGGTGCTGCTCGCCTCCACCGACGAGTTGGCCGCGATCGGCCTCGAGCTGCCGTCCCCGCTGAACCGCTTGTCCGCCGCGTTCCTGCCCGGCGCGTTTTCGCCGATTGCCGTGGCCCGTCCCGACTGCACGCTGCGGACCTTGGCCGATACCGCCGACGGGCGCCCCGGCACTCAAGGAATCCGCATTCCCAATTCCGCGCTGACGCTTGATATTCTGCGCGCCACCGGACCGCTGGCCGCATCCAGCGCCAACCGTTCCGGCGACGAAAGCGCCCAGACCGTCGAGGAGGCCGTGGAGGCCTTCGGCGACGCCGTCGACCTCTATCTGGATGGCGGGCCGACCCAGGGGCATGTGTCCAGCACCGTGGTCAAGGCCGATCCGTACGCCCGCGACGGCATCGAGATCCTGCGCGAAGGCGTCATTCCGCAAGGCGTGATTCGTCAGGCCCTCCACCTCAACGGCGGGGGACTGGGCGCATGAGGATCTATCTGCTTGTGGCCGCCATCGCCGGCGGCGTCACCTGGCTGGTGACCCCGCTGATTCGTCACGTTGCCATCGAAATCGGCGCGGTGGGCGAGGTGCGCAAACGTGACGTGCATACCGTTCCCACCCCGCGCATGGGCGGGCTGGGCATGCTCATCGGCTTCGTGGTGGCGATGGTCTTCGCCAGCCGTTTGCCGTTCCTGTCCGGGCTGTTCGCCGGCGGCTACCAGATGTGGGTGATTCTGGCCGGTGGCGTGATGATCAGCCTGCTCGGCATGGCGGACGATCTGTGGGACCTCGACTGGATGCTCAAGCTCGCCGGTCAGCTGCTCATCTCCGTGTTCGTGGCGTGGGGCGGCCTGCAGATCATCTCGCTGCCGTTGGGTGGCCAGCTGGTCACCGCAAGCCCGAGCCTGTCCATGGCCATCACCGCGTTCCTCATCGTAGCCTCGATCAACGCGGTCAACTTCGTGGACGGCTTGGATGGCCTGGCTGCGGGCATCGTGGCGATCGGCGGCATCGCGTTCGCCATATACTCCTATATCATCGCCCGATCCTCGCCGAGCTACGCCTCGCTCGCCACGCTCATCGACATCGGATTGGTGGGCATCTGCGTGGGCTTCCTGCTGCACAATTGGCATCCGGCCAAACTGTTCATGGGTGATTCCGGTTCGATGCTGCTCGGCTACCTCATCACCTGCGCCTCTATCGTGATGACCGGCCGACTGGACCCCGCCTCGATCCACGCCAGCATCTATCTGCCGGTGTTCATGCCGATCCTGCTGCCGATTCTGGTGCTCTTCCTGCCGGTGCTGGACATGTGCCTGGCGATTGTGCGACGTTTGGCCAAGGGACAGTCGCCGATGCATCCGGACCGCATGCACCTGCATCACCGCATGCTCAAGATCGGTCATTCGGTGCGTGCGGCCGTGCTCATCCTGTGGGGGTGGGCGGCGCTGATCGCGTTCGGTTCGCTCATGATCCTGTTCTTCAAGGCGCAGCATGTGGCCATCGGCATGGCGGTCGCCGTGGTGGTGCTCACCATCGCCACCATGTATCCGTATCTGAAGCACCGCATCCCGGAGCTCCGGGCGGAGAACATGGCCATGGAGGCCGCGCGCAGCAAGGCGCATCACGCTGCGGCTCCTACGGCAACGGAGGCCATGGAGTCTGAGGCCATGAGGCAGACCGGCGGCGAGACCGGGGACGCCGACGAAGCGCTTGACGGGGACGCCGCCGGAAACGTCGAAACGCGGAAGAACAACTGATTGGCGAGGCCGGCATCCGCGGCGCGATTTCGGTTTTGCTGCCGCGCGGCCGGTGCCCTGCGCCGGAGGCTCGCTGATTATATTCTTCGTCTCCCCCGGTCAGAGGAACCGGTCTGCAAAGCAGGGCTAGCAGGACTGAAGGTAGTGAATTCGCAGCGTATTTTTGACGCGAGATACTGGGTTGGAAAATCGGCCTCTGCCATGCTGCTAGACAGCCATCTGCTAGACAGCCATGCTGCGGATGGGTCGCCGCCGCGTCATGGGCGCGTCGTTGCTGTGCCGTCGCCGCCGCGAAACCCGCGCGTGTCGGCCAAGGTCAGTGCATGTTCATATATTGTTTACATGGCTACAAACCTCGATGAATTGAACGCCCAATCAGCGTATGCCCCCCTTCCTCCCATCTTCGCCAAGCTCGGCCTCGCCTATGACGATGTGCTGCTCCTGCCGAACGAGACGGATGTCATTCCCTCCGAAGTGGACACCACGACCCATCTGACCCGTAAGATCACGATGAAGGCCCCGGTGCTCTCCGCGGCCATGGACACTGTGACCGAGTCGGAGATGGCCATCGCCATGGCCCGCAACGGCGGCATCGGCGTGCTGCACCGCAATCTGTCCATCGACGACCAGGCCGCTCAGGTCGATGTGGTCAAGCGTTCCGAGTCCGGTATGATCACCGACCCGCTGACCGTGAATCCCGACGTCACCCTGGCCGACCTCGACAAGCTGTGCGGCAAGTTCCACATCTCCGGCCTGCCGGTGGTGGACAAGGACAACAAGCTCGTCGGCATCATCACCAATCGTGATATGCGCTTCATCCCCTCCGAGGACTACGACACCCTGAAGGTCAAGGATGTCATGACCAAGGAGAACCTCATCACCGGCCCGTCCAACATCTCCAAGGACGATGCCCACCGTCTGCTCGCCCAGCACAAGGTCGAGAAGCTGCCGCTGGTCGATGCCGAAGGTCACCTGACCGGCCTGATCACCGTCAAGGACTTCGTCAAGACCGAGCAGTACCCGGATGCCACCAAGGACGAGCAGGGCCGTCTGCGCGTGGCCGCCGGCGTCGGCTTCCTCGGCGACGCCTGGCAGCGCGCCTCCGCCCTGATGGAGGCCGGCGTGGACGTCCTCGTGGTCGACACCGCCAACGGTGAGGCCCGTCTGGCCCTCGACATGATTTCCCGCCTCAAGCACGACTCCGCTTTCGACAACGTGCAGATCATCGGCGGCAACGTGGGCACCCGTTCCGGCGCCCAGGCCATGATCGACGCCGGCGCGGACGCCGTCAAGGTCGGCATCGGCCCCGGCTCCATCTGCACCACCCGCATCGTCGCCGGCGTCGGCGTGCCGCAGCTCACCGCCGTGTACGAGGCCGCCCAGGCCTGCCGTGCGGCCGGCGTGCCGTGCATCGCCGACGGCGGCATCCACTACTCCGGCGACATCGCCAAGGCCCTGGTGGCCGGCGCATCCTCCGTGATGCTCGGCGGCACGCTCGCCGGCTGCGAGGAGGCCCCGGGTGAGAAGGTGCTCCTGCACGGAAAGCAGTACAAGCTGTACCGTGGCATGGGCTCCCTCGGCGCCATGGCCCCGCGCGGCAAAAAGTCCTACTCCAAGGACCGCTACTTCCAGGCCGACGTCACCTCCAACGACAAGGTCGTGCCGGAGGGCGTGGAAGGCGAGGTGCCGTACCGCGGACCGCTCAACGCCGTGCTCTACCAGATGATCGGCGGCCTGCACCAGTCGATGTTCTACATCGGTGCGCACAACATCGCCGAAATGAGCGAGAAGGGCCGCTTCATCCGCATCACCGACGCCGGTCTGCGCGAATCCCACCCGCACGACATCGTGATGACCGCCGAAGCCCCGAACTACTCCGGCTTCCACAGCAACTGATCTATTTATTAACTGGTCTATCTATTATGTTGACTAGATGTGCAGCATGATAGATGCCATCAATGATGGGCCTTTCTGCAAATACGCAGAAAGGCCCATCATGTATATGGGTTATGTAGGATATGCGCATATGCCCGGCACGATAAGCCGTAATTAATGGCTATCTGCGAGTTGAGAGGCTGCTGAACAAGTAGTGGTCGCGCATATTTTGCCAAATTTCGGTGTTTTTACCGTGACAATGTCTTTGTGACAGCTTCTTAACTCGCAGATCGCCGCAGAGATGATCCTATTCCCCGATTTGTGTTTTTGTTTGACCGCGACGATTCTGGTATCGCAATACGAGGAAGGGGTGCCGTGATTTGCAAGGAGACTCATCAGTGTTGCCGACTGATTACGATGCTCCTGCGGTAATCACGTGCTGATTATCATATGCGCGGCGGACATCATAACCAAGGCGATGACCGCTGTTACGAATAGCGTGAATCCGGCGAGCTTCGCATTGCCTAGCGTGCGGTCGGTGAACAACGTTGAGAATACGGCGACCGGTGTCAGACAACAGAGCGCCGCCGTTTCACGGGCCACAGGATCGAACGGCAACAGCGTCCACGCGGCCAGTGCGAACACGATGCCGAATGGCAAACGCCAAGCGAGCACTTCGAACACCGCGCGCAAATCATCGCGGCCAGCTGGCAGATCGGCGAGCATACCGACCATAATCAGCGAGCAGAACGTGTTCGCGCCTGCAAGAGGCTCCGTGGCTGCGGCGATCATGTCAGGAATCGGTATGCCGCAGATCATGAGCACGATCATCGCCAAATAAGTGTCGAACGTGACGGACCCGAAGAAGCCTTTGGCGATGGTGCGGGCCAGCATGCGACGCCTGAGACGGCGTGCGTCACGATCGTGGCGGGGTGCGGGGCAATCCGGCGTCGGTCGGTTCGTCGTGACCGTCGTGCTGTTTCTATCCGCCATGTGCAGTGCGGTTTGCACCATGACGTTTGTTCCAGCCGTTGTCATCACGCATGCGCCCACATCGAACATGGCGGCCGAGACGACCGCGGAACTGCCGAGCAACGCGGTTGCGACAGGGAAGCAGAAGCATCCGACATTGAATCCTGACCCGTTGAGCACGACGAATGCCCGTTGCGTGGTCGGCCGGCGTCGCGTGGCCACCGCTATGGCCACGGGCGGGACGAATGCGGCGAGAAAGCCGAAAGTCGATATCCACAGCATACGCAAATCGTGTGGGTTCACGGCAAATGAGTGAATAACCGCGCCTGGCAGGACGAGATTGAACTCGAGTGTCTGCAGTACGCGGTAATCATGGTCACGGACCAGTCCGAACCGTTTGAACAGATAGCCGGCGAGGATGATAAGCAGCAGCAGTGATGGTGTGGCGATTGCCGACATGATGACCTTTGTACGTGGCGATGACGGGGATGATATGTGGGGATGGTGGAAGTTGCGTGTGGCCCCGTACGGCACGGAGCGGGACCACACGCGCGGTGGCACATGCTGGTAATCGCGCGTTGGATGACGTGATACCAGCGCGTGCCGGTTGCTACCGGGAGGTTAGTGTGCGAGACGCACCCACGCCGACGTGTCCTGCGGCAACAGTCCGTCTTCGGTAAGCGGCGCGGAGGTGAGCAACACCTCGCCTGCGGGCAGGGTGACGGCATCGGCGCCGAAGTTGGTCACACAGGCCCAGCCGTTGGCGCGCTTGTAGGCGATGATGCCTCCGAATGCGCCGTTCGCGCCGTCCGGTTTGTCTCCGGGGCGATCTTCGTCGAGCCAAGTCAGGCTCATGTCGTCGGTTTGCAGTTCGTGGCGCAACGCCAGCGTGCGGCGGTAGAGATTGAGCATCGAATCGGGGTCAGCGTCTTCCACGTCGACGGCGAAGTCCTTGAACCATACTGGCTGCGGCAGGTGCGGTTCGGCGGTCGGAGTCCCATCGGCCTTGGTGACAGGGGAGAAGCCGAATGAGCCGCCATGACCGAACGTGTCGTCGGGGTGATCGATGGTCGGCGCATCCGCTGCGGTCCATGGCAGCGGCACGCGGCAGCCATCGCGTCCCTTGCGGCTTGCGGCCTGCGAGGTGCGGTAGGCGCAAGGGTCCTCCAGCTTATCCCACGGAATATTGCCGACCTCGAACAAGCCGAGTTCCTCTCCCTGATACACGTAGGCTGAACCGGGAAGCGCCATTTCCAACAAAATGGCGGCTCGTGCTCGCCGCGTGCCGACCTCCTTGTCCAGCCGGTAGGTTTTGCCGTCGCGCAGCGACCAGTCCTTGGCAATCTGGTGGTAGTCGTTGGTGGGCACCTGAGGCAGTCCGTAACGGGTGGCGTGGCGGATTACATCGTGATTGCTCATCACCCAAGTTGCGGTGGACCCGGAGCGGGTGGCCGTGGCCAAGCCATCTTCAATGGCCTGATGCATGGCGTCGCGGATCCAGTCCTTTTTGGCGAACTCGAAGTTGAAGATCTGGCCGAGCTCATCCGGGCTGGCATACAGATACTGCCTGTTCGGATTCACCCACGCCTCGGCCACGGCGAAAGCCGGCGGATCGTACTCATTGAAAACCTTGCGCCATTCGCGGTAGATCTTGTGCACGTCGTCGCGATCGTGCAACGGGTGGCTGCCGTCGTCGGGGTCCTTCGAGGAATGCGCAACCTCGTAGTCGTCCAGATCATCGCGGTCAAGATCCTTGACCAGTGCGTGGGCCACATCTACGCGGAAGCCGTCCGCGCCGTGGTCGAGCCAGAAGCGCAGTGTCGTCAGGAAATCCTCGTGAATTTCGGGATTATCCCAGTTCCAGTCCGGCTGTTCCTTGGTGAACATGTGTAGATACCACTGCCCGTCGGGCACGCGGGTCCATGCGGGACCGCCGAACGTGTTCTGCCAGTTGGTGGGCGGCTGGTCGCCGTTGGGACCTTTGCCGTCGCGGAAGATGTATCGGTTGCGTTCGGGGGATCCGGGAGTGGCTTTGAGTGCCGCTTGGAACCAAGGGTGGAGGTTCGAGCTGTGGTTGGGAACGATGTCCACGACGATTTTGATGTCGCGTTCGTGGGCGGCTTTGGCGAGTTCGTCGAAGTCGTCCATGGTGCCGAGTTTCGGGTCTACGTCGCGGTAGTCGTCCACGTCGTAGCCGCCGTCGGCGAGCTGCGACGGGTAGAACGGGGAAAGCCAGATGGCGTCTACGCCGAGGTTTTTGAGGTAGTCGATATGCGCGGTGACGCCGGCAATCTGCCCGATGCCGTTTCCCTTGGTGTCTGAGAAGCTGCGCGGATAAACCTGATAGACGACGGCCTGTTTCCACCACAATGCGGGGTCCGTTGCTGCGGTCATGAGATACTCCTTAGTTACATTGCGCAATCGATTGCTCAACATGTTGCGATTGGTTGTCTGCTTAGTTTTGGTTGTGCTTATATGGTGCTGCCGTTGCGTTTGCTGCGATGCTTAGCGCGTTTAGCTTGTGATTAATGGTAGCGCTTGCGCAAGATTGTGTAAAGACTGCGGCATGTTGGTTGAGATAATGCCGAAATTGCTGGGAGTATTGACTGTGTTGAGCGGGCAAGCGTTTGTGCAATTGGTGTGCACTAGGATAAGAGCAGTCGGCGGGTACATTAGGCAAATGTTGGCATCGACCGACGAGGTTGGTGCAACTGGACGATTTGCGCAACCGAAGCGGTCGGGCCGACTGACCTGCGCAATCGGGAACGACGCAAAAACGGACGAAAGGGCGGAATATGGAACGGGCCACCATCGCGGATGTCGCCAAAGCCGCAGGCGTTTCGGTCTCAACGGCGTCACGGGCGTTGCGCGGCACCGGACGGGTCAGCCAAAGCACCCGAGAACGGGTTGCCGCCGAAGCGGAACGGCTGCGCTTCATGTTCTCAAAAAGCGCCGCATCCTTGGCCTCGGGCCGCACCATGCGCGTGGCGCTGCTGTTGCCCAACGAGATCAGCCGCTGGTTCAACTCACATGTGTTCGAAGGCGTCTACGAGGAGCTTGCAAGCCGGGACTACGATGTGGTTCCCTACGTGATCTGGGATGAACGCGACCTCGACGCATTCCTGCGCGAACTGCCTGGCAACCGTAATGTCGATGCGGTGATCGTTTGCTCGTTCGACATGAACGAAGCGCAGTCAGAGGCGCTTGCTGCGTTCTCGCTGCCGGTGGTGGGTGTCAACACACCCAGCGACCGGGGATACGACGCGACAGTGCGCATTGACGATGCCGCCGCGATGCTTGACGCTGTGCGACTGCTCAAATCACTGGGGCATAAACGGCTCGCCTACGTGACCAAACCGTTGAGTCCGTCACCGTTCGTCAGCTCCGGAGATGTCCGCGTCGCCGGATTCCGTCAGGCTGCACGGATCTGCGGCTACGACGAGGCGGATGTGACAGTCATTCCGCCGTTGAAGGCTGAGAGCATGAGTCGCCCGCAGGACGTCTACTCCGGCATCGCGGCACGCTTGGTGAGCGCGCCCGAACCGCCGACCGGCATCTGCGTGTCAGCGGATTTCGCGGCGATGCTCCTGCTCAAGGAGCTGCGTCGTTTGGGGCGCCGCGTGCCGCAAGCCATCTCCGTCATCGGTTTCGACGATGACGACACGGCCATCGCCTCCGATCTGACGACCCTCCACCAGAGTCCGACGGAACTGGGACGTGAGGCCGCACAGCTGGCACTGGCCTTGATGGACGGTAAGACGCCCGCGCAACCGTACGTCATGATGCCGACCTCGCTGGTACTGCGAGACACCACGGCTGCCGTCGATGCTGTGGTTGGGATCTAGCAACTGTTGACGTGCGTGCGAACAGCTTGATTGTATCCGCCGCGCGGTAGCCTGTACTGTTCGACACAGAACAGGACGCAGACAAGGAAAGGTGACACGCGATGGTGGATGCACATGACGCGGAAACGTACAGCGCGAAGGATTCGCGCCTGATTTGGATCGACTGCGAGATGACCGGACTCGACATCTTCGGCGGCGATGAGCTGGTCGAGGTGTCCGTGGTGCCCACCGACTTCGACCTCAACGTGCTGGACGAGGGCGTGGATTACGTCATCAAGCCGAGCCAGAAGGCCGTGGACCACATGAACGACTTTGTGCGCAACATGCACACCCGTTCCGGCCTGATCAACGAGTGGGAGCACGGCCTGAGCCTCGCCGAGGCCGAGCGGAAGGTCACCGAATACGTGCTGCGCTTCACGCCCGAGGGCGTCAAGCCGCTGCTCGCCGGCAACACCATCGGAAGCGACAAGAAGTTCCTCGATCACTACATGCCGGACCTCATGAGCCACCTGCACTACCGCAGCGTGGACGTGAGCACCTTCAAGGAGCTCGCCCGCCGCTGGTACCCGGCCGTCTACGAGAACCGTCCGCCGAAGAACGGCGGCCACCGCGCCCTCGCCGACATCATCGAATCGCTGGACGAGCTGCGCTACTACCGCAAGGCCTTCATGGCGCCGGTTCCCGGTCCGGACGAGGCGGAGGCCAAGGCCATCGCCGCCGAAATCGAATCCACCAGCATCCTCAACAAGTAGTATCAACAAGTAGTACAGGAAGCGGTACCAGCAGCACATGCGTCAAACCGAAGCCCTGGCCATCCTGAACGCCGGCGCGAACGTGTTCCTGACCGGCGCGCCGGGCGCGGGCAAGACGTACACGCTCAACGAATTCATTCGTCAGGCGCGTGCGGACGGCGCCGAAGTGGCCGTCACCGCATCCACCGGTATCGCGGCCACGCATATTGACGGTCAGACCATCCATTCGTGGAGTGGCGTCGGCGTGGCCACGAGTCTGACCGCCAACCTCCTGAAACTCATCCGCTCCCGGCGCCGGCGCAAGATTCAAGCTGCGGACATCCTTGTCATCGACGAGGTGTCGATGCTCCACGCATGGCTGTTCGACATGGTCGATCAGGTCTGTCGCATGGTGCGGCACGATCCGCGGCCGTTCGGCGGCATCCAGGTGGTATTGTCCGGAGACTTCTTCCAGTTGCCGCCCGTATCCGTTTCGGGCCGCAACAACGATGTGATCGCCCCGACCCCCGAATTCGTCGCCGCGCGTGAACGGTACGCCAAAGCCGGACGCAATCCGGAGGGTTTCGTCACCGAATCGATGGTATGGGATGAGCTTGATCCCGCCGTCTGCTATCTGACCGAACAGCACCGTCAGGACACCGGCGACCTGCTCACCGTGCTCACCGACATCCGCGCCGGAGCCGTGACCCAACACGACCGAGACATGCTCGTCACACGGCTGGGCCGCATGCCTGGGCCCGATCAGGTGGCGGTCCATCTGTTCCCCGTCAACCGGCAGGCCGACGGGCTCAACGATTTGCGCCTGAGCCAGATATCGCTCGAGGAACACGCCTTCCACGCCGAGGCTTCGGGGCCGGTGAATCTCGTGGACCGGCTCAAGAAGAACATGCTGGCGCCCGAACGGCTGGTGCTCAAAACCGGTGCGGCGGTCATGGCGCTGCGCAACGACGCCGACCGGCAGTTCGTCAATGGCTCGCTCGGCGCCGTGCGCGGGTTCGCGCCCGAAACCAAGGGCGGATGGCCGATTGTGGAGTTCGAGAACGGCAACATCGTGACGATGAAACCGGCCACGTGGGAGATGATGGACGGCGATACCGTGCTCGCATCCGTCTCCCAAGTGCCGTTGCGATGCGCATGGGCCATCACCATCCACAAATCACAGGGCATGACGCTCGACCGCGCGGTGATGGACCTGCGGCGCACGTTCGCGCCGGGTATGGGCTATGTGGCACTTTCCCGCGTCGAATCGCTGGACGGACTGTATCTGGCGGGCGGCAACGAGCGCATGTTTCTGGTCTCGCCGGACGCCGTGATGCTCGACGGCGACCTGCGCGAGGCTTCGGCGGCTGCCAGTGACCAACTGAAGCGCGAGGGTGCCGCCGCGTTCAAGCCCACCGGCCTCGCCGCCGGGGATGACGAATTCAATCAGGACGCCCTGTTCTAGCGGTCCGCACATCTACCGTCCGTTTCGGCCCCGCTTCGGCGCGCGGCGAACGCACTACGATAGGTGGTGAGGTGGTCGTTATGGTGCGTTCGAATATATCTCAACGGAGCGTTGCGGTCCGCCCGGCGGCCGTGGCTGGTGCGTTCTACCCTGCTGACCGCGTGGCGTTGAAACGGCTCATCAATCATCAGCTGGACTATGGTCGCACGCTGTTGCGCACGCTTGCCCCGCAGCTGCCGTCCGGCGCGCCCAAGGCGGTGATCGTGCCACATGCCGGATACGTCTATTCCGGCACCACGGCGGCGCTCGCCTATGCATTGCTTGAACGTGGGCGGGGAACCGTGACGCGGGCGGTGATCGTAGGACCGACCCATCGTGTCGCGGTCCGTGGCGTGGCCTGCTCCACATGGGATGAGTTCGATACGCCGTTGGGCGAGGTCCGGGTGGATACGGCAGCCGAGCGCGCGGCATTGGGACTGGACTCACAGCGGCTGGGCTCGCCGGAACGGCATGATGTTTCACAAGACGTTTCACGGAATGTTTCACGCAGTGTTTCACAAGAGGGTGATGGTGGACTGCGTTCCGGCATGAGCGCGACGGTCCATGCGCCGGCTCCCGCGCTCATCGTCAACGATCCCACCCACGCGCAGGAGCATGCGGTGGAGGTGCAGATTCCGTTCCTGCAGACCATATTCGGCCCTGACCTTACAATCGTGCCGCTCAACGCAGGCGATGCGTCGCCGAGCGAGGTGGGCGATGTGCTGCGCACGCTGTGGGGCGGTCCGGAAACCGTCATCGTCATCAGCTCGGACCTGTCCCACTACCACCCGCATGCGTACGCCCGTGAGCTGGACGACCACACCATCGCCGACATCCTCGCTTTGCGTGCGCCCATCAATCCACGGCGGGCCTGCGGCGCATATCCGATCAACGGGCTGATCGATGTGCTGACCAACCGGACGGACATGCGCCTGTTCGAACTGGGCTGTGCCACATCGGGCGATAACGGCGTGGTGGCGCTCGCGGGACAGCCGCGCCCGGCCATGCGGGACGCCGACGAACCTGTGGTGGGTTACGCCTCCTTCGCCGCATGGGAGGACGGCCGGGACGACGCGCATGCGGACGATTGCACCAGCGAAGGCGAGGATGCGCGCGAGCTTGCGCGTAACGATGCTGGTGGGCATGAGTGCGACGAGAGTAGCGAGGAATCGCGCGCCGGCGATGACGGACGCGATGGCGATGATATTTGCGCTCGCGAGGATGCGCACGACGATCGGGGGAGCGTGCTGCTTGCCCTTGCGCGTGCCGCCATCCGCGAACGGCTCGGGCTTGATGATGCGGCTGATGATGGAGTCGATGGCGTATCTGATGGCGCAGCTGGTCATGATATGAACGCCGAAGGTTCGCACAATCATGATCGGCGCGGCGCTGAAAGTGATGCTGAGGGCGGTCGATCGGCTTGGACGTCCCGGCAATCCCGCCCATGGTCGGGCCAATCTGTCGCGCGCATACTCGTCGCCAATCCGTGGCTCGAGGAATCGGGAGCGAGCTTCGTCACGCTGACCGAAGGCGGGCGGCTGCGCGGCTGCATCGGCTCGCTGGTCGCCTATCGGTCGCTCGGTAAGGACGTTGCGGCTCACGCGGTGGATGCCGCGGTCCGTGACCCGCGTTTCAACCCTGTCACGGCGGCCGAATACCCCTTACTCGATGTGGAGGTGTCGGTGCTGGATGAACCGGAACCCATCATGGTGGCGCATCCTTCGCATGCTTTGGCGGACGAAGCCGATACCTCCGCCCACGGCAACGAGGCCGCAACCCGGCCGGTGCGGTCCCGTAGTGAGCTTGAAGCCGCGCTCCGCCCGGGTCGCGACGGCCTCATCCTCGCCGACCATCGTGGCCGGAGCGCCACCTTCCTGCCGCAGGTGTGGGACGAGCTGCCGAACCCGCACGAGTTCGTCTCCCATCTGCTGGCCAAGGCCGGCATCCGCCCGGACTATGACTGGACGAACGGCGACATCGACTGCCAACGGTACGAGGTGACCGCCTATGCCGAGCATTGACGGGATGGTTGGGCCTAAGCGCAACCCTGCAACAGGCTCCGCGGCCGGCACAACGTTCGGTCCTGTGACCGGTCCGGCCCTTGATTCCAGAATCAACCCCGCAACCGGTCGCTGGCAGACCCGATTCGCTGACGGCACCGGCCGGGCACGCTGCGAGCTCTGCCCGAGACGCTGCGTGCTACGCCCGGGGCAGCGCGGGTTCTGCTTCGTGCGGTCGAATCACGACGGCATCATCATGTCGGACACGTATGGGCGCAGTTCCGGCTTCGCGGTGGACCCGGTGGAGAAGAAGCCGCTCAACCATTTCCACCCGGGCTCCAGCGTGCTGAGTTTCGGTACGGCCGGGTGCAATTCGGGATGCCGGTTCTGCCAGAACTGGGACATCGCCAAGGCACGTAGTTTCGACCGGCTCGGTGTGGAGGCCGGGCCGGAGAAGATCGCCCAGGTGGCGTCGGACCGCGGCATCGAATCGGTGGCGTTCACGTACAACGATCCCATTGTGTTCGCCGAATATGCCATCGACACGGCCGCCGCATGCCGGGCGCGCGGCATCCATCCGATCGCCGTAACCGCCGGATACATGAGTGCCGCGGCCCGCCCGGACTTCTACGCGGCGATGGATGCGGCGAACATCGACCTGAAGGGCTTCACCGAGGACTTCTATTGGAAGGTGACCGGCACGCATCTGGCCGACGTGCTGGCGACCATCGAATACGCGGTCAATGAGGCCCGTACGCCGGATGGCGGGCGCGTGTGGGTGGAACTCACCACGCTGCTCATCCCCGGCCTCAACGACGATGACGCCCAGCTGCATGCCGAATGTGCGTGGATACGCGACCATCTGGGGATGGACGTGCCGTTGCACTTCTCCGCCTTCCATCCGAGCTATCGGATGATGGACGTGCCGCCCACCCCGCACGAAACGCTCACCAAGGCTCGGGGAATCGCGCTCGCCGAGGGGCTGCATTACGTGTACACCGGCAACGTCCACGACCGTGCCGGCGACACCACGTTCTGCCCGAACCCGGATTGCCGGGCCACGCTCATCGAGCGGGACTGGTATCGCATCATCGACGACCGGCTGTCCACGTCGCGCGGCGGCGACGGCCGTTGCCCCGAATGCGGCACGCCCATCGCCGGGCGATGGTAGGCGATGGTAACCGGCCGAAGATTGTGGACTAACGCAGCTCGCTGATGCGGACGCCGAAGGTGCGCAGTGATTTGAGGCTCGCCTCATATCTCGCGGCCACCACGATAAGCAGCACGCCACCGATCAGCAGCCACACCCACCAGTATTGGCGCGAGAACTCGGCAAGCCACGGCCATATCACGGTCAGCACATGCGCCACCAACACCACCGTGCCGTAGAGCAGTGGTGCCTGCAGCCCGCGCAATGCGCCGATCAGCACGGTGCACAGCGCGATGGCGAACAGGGCGAGCATACGGGGGAAGGACGGTGACTCGTACCAGCTCATGAGCAGCGGTGGTGCCATCAGCAGCGTCAACGGCAGCCATAACGCAGGCCAACTGCGCAACCGCGGATTGACCGCCAGCCGATGCACGCCGACGATCAGGGTCGCGGCCCCGATTAGCATAGCAATGAGATCGGCTGGGGCATACGGTCGCGAAACAGCCCAAGACCACAGCACCAGTATGACGGCCACCGACCCGGTGATCCATGTGGCCAGTACGACCGGCCGGTCGAGTCCGCGCGTCCGGTGTTCCGGCTGCTGCGGCACCGTTGACATGGCCGGCATGGGCTGTGCGGTTGGTATAGGCTGTGCGGTTGGTGCGGGCTGCACGGTCGGCTCGGATGGCGAGGGCTGCACCGGCAGCGGATTAGCCGCACGCAGTTCGGCGATGACGCAGACCGTGAGCATGACGATGAACGCGGCCATTGCGGTGACCAGTGAGGGGAGATCGTCACGGCTGAATTCGCTGACCGATATCACCGCGAGGATGAACGATCCGACGCCGCTTGCGGCCGTGCGCTCCGCCGGGCTGATTGCGGTACAACGTCCGGATCGCGGCAACAGACAACCCAACGATATGGCGACGGCTCCCACCGCCACGGAGGGCAGGTAGGCGGCCATACGTGCCACGGCGTCGCCGGACAACGTCGGATCAAGGGCACGATGCAGCGGAACCGAAATCGCGGTGCAGGTCCAGAAGAATCCCACCGTCGGCGGCACTCGCAGCAGTGCGGTGAAGGGACGGCCATTGCCCCACGAGACCCTCCGATGCGCCGCGATGAGTACCAGCGCCCAGATTGCGGGAATGATGCCGCAGATCGCGGTGGCGACGGCGAATGGCTCGCCGTCCGATGCGGTGCCGAACATGCTGAAGGACAGGGGCGTGAGCAGCAGCATTGCGGTGATCAGCGAAGCCAGCCATTCGAAATCCGAGGTGCGGGAGCGACGATCCGTATGGATGACCGCCGCCGCAATCGAGGCCACCAAGGCGGCCGCAGCCGCTGCAAGGGTATTCCGTACGCCGCTATCCCAGAGCGGCAGGTCGGTCATCAGTAAAACCATTGCGCATGGCAGCGAGAACGTGGCGTACAGCGAATAGGCGCGCAACGGTATGCCATGCGACTTGGCCGGGGTGGTGGCAGGTGCGCTCTGGTTCGGTGCTCCGGGATGGTCGGGCACGGTTGCCGGGGTGTGTGATGGCGAAAAGGCCGATGGGCCGCCGTTCGGTGGTGCGGCTGGCGTTCCGTATCCTGATGCCTCCGCTGTGACCACCGAGCGTTCCGGTATTGGGATTCGGCGCAACGTGAGTGCGACGAATGTGAGCAGCAGCACGATGATGCCACTGGCGAAGCCGGACGGCACACGAATCATGACGATTGGCATACGCCCGATGAGTATGGCATCGATGGTGAGCGCCGCGAGACCCGCCCATGTCAGTCCCTCGGCGGTGACGCGTAGCCATCGCGCCAATAGGGCACCGGCGGCCAGTGCGACGAGTCCCACCACGCCGATGCAGAGGGCGCGGCCGATGTCACCCAACATGTCGTACGCCACCGAAGCGAACGCGAGCACGGCAATGGTCACCAGGGAGACGCCGAGAATCAGCAGCAGAATCTGCACGCTGGAATATCGCGGCTTTGCCGGCTGTGTTGCATCGTCGGGGCGAACCGCGTGCGGTGCCGTAGATTGTGGCATGGGCTGAACCATGTGGGGCGGCTGCGGGTTCGGTTGCGATTGAGCGTACGGTTGCGGTTGCGGCCATGGTTGGAATGGCGGCTGTGCCATTGGCGGCGATGCCGGTGGCGCGGCGTGCTCCAGCCATACCGGGGGCGTGACCGGAATGGGTTCCGTTGCGGGTGCCGTCGGTATCGGCTGCCCGTATGGCGTCGGATATGACGCCGTATATGACATTGGGTGTATCGGTGTGGGGGCGTACTGCGGCGCGGCACCGTAGTACGGCTCCTGCGGCGGCGGTCCCTGCTGCGGTCCCGGACGCTGCGCCGGCGTGGCCGACGGTCCCCTCATCGATTCCGGCGGTTCTGCCGGAGGGCGGTAATACGGGTAATCATCGGTATCGACGGTGTGTTGTTGCTGGGCGACGAATCGCCGTGACGGTTGGAATGGGGATTCCTGCGGCGTTGCAGGTGGCGTGGCATGCGTGGCATCGTGCGGGACTGTCGCCGGCGTCGTCGCCGGCTGCCGTGCCGTTGTCCCCTCCGGTACCGGTTCGTGAGGTTCGTGCAGGTCGGACTGCGGCGGGGTTTGGTGCGGGACGTTCTGCCGGGCACCGGGAGATTCCGGTTGTCGGGCGGACGGACTGGACGTGCTGGACGTATTGGACGGACTGGTTGGCTGCGTCATGGTGCCCCCTTGCAAAATCCCCTTCACCGCCCATTGTCTCACGGCGGGACGCGAACGCCAACACTGGCGTTGTGTGGCTTTGTCCGGCTTCGCCCGGTGTCGTCAGCCTGGTGCCGTTTGTCAGTTACTCGTTCAGCTACTCGGTCGTAGGCCATCGGTGCCGCGCCGGTTTCATACGCCAATCGCATGCGCCGCCGCGACATGGATGGTGACGTGCGAAGCCCCGGACGAATTGGCGGACGGGCGTGAAGCTTGTCTGTTCACGCGAATATCTTGGAACACATGACTTCCAATACCCTTCGTATGTCAACCCTGTTCCTGCGCACGTTGCGCGAGGACCCCGCCGACGCGGACGTCGATTCCGCGAAGCTCCTGCAGCGCGCCGGATACATCCGCAAGGCGGCCCCCGGCATCTGGACCTGGCTGCCGCTCGGCCTGCGCGTGCTCAACAAGATCGAAGCCATCATCCGTGAGGAGATTAACGGCATCGGCGCCCAGGAAGTGCACTTCCCGGCCCTGCTGCCGCGCGAGCCCTACGAGGCCACCCACCGCTGGGAGGAATACGGCGACAACATCTTCCGTCTCAAGGACCGTCATGAGGCCGACTACCTGCTGGCCCCGACGCACGAGGAGATGTTCACCCTGCTCGTCAAGGACATGTACTCGTCCTACAAGGACCTGCCGATCACGCTCTACCAGATTCAGACCAAGTACCGCGATGAGTTCCGTCCGCGCGCCGGCCTGATCCGCGGCCGCGAATTCATCATGAAGGACGCCTACTCCTTCACCATCGACGAAGAGGGCATGCGCAAGGCCTACTACGACGAGCGCGGCGCCTACGAACGCATCTTCCAGCGTCTCGACCTGAAGTACGTGCCCGTGTTCGCCATGTCCGGCCCGATGGGCGGCTCCGCTTCCGAGGAGTTCCTCGCCCCGATGGCCATCGGTGAGGACACCTTCGCTCTGGCACCCTCCGGCAAGGCATGGAACGTCGAGGCGCTGCACACGCCTGAGCTGCCGGAGATTGACGCTTCCGGCACCCCGGCCGCGTCCAAGGAGCCGACACCGGACGCCAAAACCATCGATCAGATGATCGAGCGCGCCAACGCCGATCATCCGCGCACTGACGGTCGTTCGTGGGAGGCCTCCGACATCCTCAAGAATGTGGTGATCGCGGTCAAGCATCCGGAGGACTCTGAGCATGAGGAGCCGTGGCGCGAGATTATCATCGTTGGCGTTCCCGGCGATCGTACGGTGGATATGAAGCGACTGGAGGCCCAGTTCGCCCCTGCCGAGCTTGAGGAGGCCACCGATGAGGACCTCAAGGCCCACCCGGAGCTGGTGCCCGGATACATCGGACCCATGACGCTCGGTCCGCAGGCTGCGAAGGCCGGTGCGAAGGAGCCGTTGCGTTACCTCGTGGACGCCCATGTGGTCAAGGGGTCGGCCTGGTTCACCGGTGCCGACGAGAACGAGGTGGACTACTACAACCTCGTCTACGGCCGTGACTTTGAGGCCGATGGCGTGGTGGAGGCCGTGGAGGTCCGCCACGGCGATATGAGCCCGGACGGTTCCGGCCCGTTGAGCTTCGAGCGCGGCGTGGAGATCGGTCAGGTGTTCCAGCTCGGTCTCAAGTACTCCAACGCGCTGGGCCTCAAGGTGCTCGACCAGAACGGCAAGGCCGTGCCGGTGTGGATGGGCTGCTACGGCATCGGCGTCTCCCGCGTGCTCGCATGCATCGCCGAAACGCATCATGACGAGGCCGGCCTGGCCTGGCCGTCCGTGATCGCGCCGGCCCAGGTGCATGTGGTGGCAACCGGCAAGGACGAAGCCGCGTTCGAGGGCGCCGAGAAGCTGGTCGCCGATCTCGAGGCCAAGGGCGTCGAGGTCATCTACGACGACCGCAAGAAGGTGTCGCCGGGCGTGAAGTTTAAGGATGCCGAGCTTATCGGCGTGCCGGTCATCGCCGTGGTGGGCCGTGATTTCGTCAACGACGGCACCATCGAGATTCGCGATCGCAACGGTGAGAACAAGGTCGCCGTGCCCGCCGATCAGGCCGTGGAGACCCTGCTCGAGCGTCTGTGACGCCATAGGCCGATGCCCTCGATGCCCGGTCTCCTCCGATGGGGCATCAGCCGTATCGTCATCGATCATGAGAACGCCATCGCGCCGTGCCGCACTGCGGTACCGCGCGATGGCGTTCCTTTTTCGCTGACGGGGTGCTTCCAGCGGTCCTTGCCAACAATGTGTCGATTATTGTTCGGCTCCCCTTGCGTCTTGCGTCCTTGTCTTTTGTAAAGACCATTTGCCTAATGGTGGATAACCGAAAGATATCCACAGGCGCGCTGAAGCCCACTGCGTCACGGTATCCACATTTGCCGGTCGGGCTTGTCCTGACCGATTCCGGTCCCTCACAGTGGAGGTACCGCCGGCCAATCTGCCCGCAATGACGCGCAGATGGCTCCGGCGGTCCATTCATGGATGCATCAGAAAGGACCGATCATGGCACATCAGCAGGCAGCAGTTACAGTCACCGGATTTGTGGCGGGCGAGCTCGTCAAAGCCGGAACCGACGCTTTCCCCGTGCTCACCTTCCGCATGGGCAGCACACGAAGCCGATTCAACCAGAACACCCGTCAGTGGGAGGACTACGCGACCGCGTGGCTGACGGTCAAGGCGTTCCGCGCAATGGCGCTCAACGCCAAGCAATCGTTGCGCCGGGGAGACCGCATCATCGTGGTGGGCGTGCTCAATACCGAGCAATGGACCACGTCGGCGGGCGAATCGCGCAGTCGTACCGTCATCGAAGCCACGAACATCGGTCACGACCTGACCTTCGGCACCACGTCGTTGGACAAGCTCTCGCGCAATATCGGCGGGGCAAACGGGCAGGCCAATGCGGATGACGCCGGCGAATCCCGTGGCATCACGAATACCGGCAGTGCCGGCGACCTCGGTAATGGCGGCAGTAGCGGCAGTGGCGGCGTGCAACCGGTCACCCTCGGCGTCGACGAGCAGCGCGAATCGCAGTATACGGCCCCGGCTCCGACCGCTCAGAACGGCGTTGCACCGAACGGCTTCGCGCCGGGCGCCGATTCCGCCGAGGCATATGGGGATGTCGGAGAGCCTGGCGCGGACTCCGCGGACTCGTCTGAGCCCTATACCGACGGTTTCGCCGATGCGCCTGATGAAGGGGAGGGAGCGTTCTAAACGGCATCGCATACTAACGTTTGACGTTACTAACGCGAGGCGGTAGTATGCAAGGAAAAGGAGGCATATGATGTCTACTTCGACGACTACCACCGATAGGGCGGTCAAGCCCAATCCGTATCTGAGCACGCCCGGCGAAATCCTCAAAGAGGAGCTCATGGAGCCGCTTGGCATCAGCAATTATCGGTTGGCCAAGGCTATCGGGGTCTCGGAAACCGCGATAGGGGAGATCATCAAGGGCAAGCGCGCCATCAGCGTGGCCATGGCCCACCGGCTGGGGAAGGCGTTCGGTACCACCCCCGAGTTCTGGATGAACCTGCAGCGCGACTATGAGATCTTCACCTTCGATTCGTCCGTGCTCGACGACATCCAGCCGCTGGTCCCCGATGACCGTCCGCCGTTTGAGGGTGACTGATTGACGGATCGGCTACCGGATTCGGCGGGCGTTTCGATGGCTTGGAATGCCTGAGGCTCCGAGGCGCTCGGTATTCCGGGCCATATGGTGAGGGGTGGTGGTTCCCGTTCAGTGGGAACCACCACCCCCCCACCATATGATGTAAGGACGGCCGTCATTGCATGACCGACCTTACATGCCGGACTCTGCCGGCTGTTGCACGGAGTCCTCCGGAATCCGCGCTAGGGTTTCCGTACTACCAGATGCGCACGCGGTCGGCAGGGTCGAGCCACATAGCGTCATCCTTGGTCACGCCGAAGGCGTCGTAGAAGAGATCCACGTTGCTGGCGATGCCGTTCGTGCGGAATTCGGCGGGGGAGTGTGGGTCGATCTGCAGGTACTGCTCGGCCAGCTCGTCACGGTTCTTGGTGCGCCAGATCGAAGCGTAGCTCAGGAAGAAGCGCTGCAGACCGGTGAACCCGTCCATGTCGGAGGCGGTGTCGAGCAACGCCTTGATGGCGGCCGGAGAGCCGTCCGCTTCGACCTCGGCGTCGGTCTTGCCGGACTGCTTGCCGAGCGCGAACGCATACGCCTTAAGCGCGATGTTCACGCCGCCCAGATCGCCGATGTTTTCGCCGATGGTCAACGCGCCGTTGACATGCGGCGCCTTGTCGGGCTCATCGGCGTACTTTTCGGCAAGCTGCAGCGGCACGAAGCCGTTGTACTGCTCGATGAGCGCCTTGGTGCGGGCCTCGAAGTGCTTGCGATCCTCGTCGGTCCACCAATTGTTGAGCTTGCCGTCGCCGTCGTACTGGGAGCCCTGATCGTCGAAACCGTGGCCGATCTCGTGGCCGATCACAGCGCCGATACCGCCATAGTTGGCCGCGTCGTCGGCGTCCGGATCGAAGAACGGGGGCTGCAGAATCGCGGCGGGGAAGACGATCACGTTCATCGTCGGCTCGTAATAGGCGTTCACCGTCTGCGGGTTCATCAGCCACTCGTCCCTGTCAACCGGCTTGCCGACCTTCTCCCACTGATAGCCGAGCTCGTACAGGGCCGCGGCCTTCATGTTTTCGGCGAGTACCGATTCGGCGTGCACGTCCAGCGCCGTGTAGTCGCGCCAATGGTTCGTGTATCCGATCTTCGGCGTGAACTTGGACAGCTTCTCCAGCGCCTTGGCCTTGGTGCTTTCGCCCAGCCAGTCGGAGTTCGAGATCGAGACGCGGTAGGCGTCGATGAGGTTCGCAACCAGCTGCTCCATACGGAGCTTCGAGCTCTCCGGGAAATGCCGGCGCACGTACTCACGGCCGACGTCCTCACCGCAGATGCCGTTGACGAGGCTCACACCGCGCTTCCACCGGTCGCGCTGCTTCTTCGCGCCGGACAGCACCTTGCCGAAGAAGTCGAAGTTGGTTCTGTCGAACTCGCGCGACAGATAGGATGCGGCGCCGACAATCAGATGCACGCGAGCCCACAGTTTCAGGTCGTCGAGGTCGGCGTTCGCCCAGAACTCGTCGATGCCGGTCAGGAAGCTCGGCTCATGCACGATTACATGCGCGAACGTCGCGCGGAGATCGAGCGGCTGCGCCTTGGCGGCCGGCGTCGCGTCATAGGCGCGCTGGAACTCGTCGATCCAGGCATCCAGGTCGAAGTGCTTCAGGGAGTTCGCCAGATCGGCGTAATCGGTCGGGTTGTAGGTCTTCACCGAATCGCGGGTGGCCACGTTGTCCCAATGGTTCGCGGCGATCCTCGTCTCGACGGCGAGGAAGCGGCGGGCCATGTCCAAAGCCTCCTCGCTCGGGGTGGGGAGGGCCGGCTCGTCGGTCTCGTCGCCCGGCTGCTGAGGCAGGTCGTCGCCCTGGTTGGGGTTGGCTTCGGCGGCCGGTGCGTACCCGGCGTTGACGAGCTGCGTGGCGACCATGGTCACGTACGCCTCGCGCACCGGCGCGTAGTGGTCCTCGCGGTAGTACGCCTCGTCCGGCAGCAGGATGCCGGCCTGCTCGATATGCAGGATGTTGAGGTCCGGATTGCCCGGGTCGCCATAGACGGCCGTGTCGAACACATCCGCGCTGTTGGTGTTGAGACGGCCGAGCGTACGGGTGAACTCCGCCTTGTCGCTGGCCTGGTCGATGGCGTCCAGATCGGCTTTGATCGGTGCGATGCCGGCCGCGTCAATGGCCGCGGTGTTAAGGAAGGAACGGTACAGGGCCTGCGATTTGGCGGCGGGGCAGTCGTCGTCCTCGAGGATGTCGCGCACCTGGTTTTCGGCGTCCTCGGCGAGCTTGTCGAAGGAGCCGTAGCGGGAACGATCGTCCGGCAGGCGGTAGGTGTCGATCCACGGTCCGTTGACATAGCGGAACAGGTCGTTGACCGGCTTGATGACGGTGGAGAACGATGCCGGGTCGATGCCCGACTTCAGTGTTTCGTGTGCGTTGGTCATGCCACCAGCCTAATCGGCGTGGGGGAGAAGCGCCGGGCGGCGAATCGGCTGTGGGCTGATTGCCGTTGAATATATAGGCAAAGTGCCTAGTTCTGCCGATGGTGTGAATTAGGCATCATGCCTAAAATAGATGCTGAAACAAGCGATGGATGCAGGTAAGGAGCGATGATGAGCGATCCGAACGACGGCATGAACCGGCAGAATCCGTTTGAGGCTCAGCAGAATGCGGAAGGACGGCAGAACGCGGCTGGCGGGCAGCAGAACGCGAACGGTCAGGCGGATATGAACGGCCAGCCGAACGCGAGCGACCAATCGAACGCGAGCAGCCAGCCGAACGCGACGGGCCAGCCGGCCCAGCCGCAATACGGCGCGTATGACACCAACCACGGCGGTCAATACCCGCCGCAGCAGCCGGGTGGGCAGCAGTCGGGCGCCCAGCCGGATGCGGGATATGTGCCGCAGGGTCAGCAGGGCGGCATGCCCGGCGCCCAATACGGCCCGTACGGCCAGGACGGCCAGTACGGTTCTGGGTCCCAAGGCCAGCAGCCCTACTATGGCCCATACGCCACCAATCCCAATGGTCAGAGCGCTTGGCAGTACGGCCAGAATCCTGCGTATGGCCAGACGGGGCAGTCCGGTGCACAGGGTGGTCAGGGGGAGAATCCGTTCGGTGCTCCCAACGGATTCGCCGGGCCGTTCGCGTTCGGCAATGGTTCTGCTCAGCCGGGGCCGGGTTGGTATTCCGGTGATTTCAATCCGTTCCGTCTTATCGAGGAATGGCTGCCGCAAAAGGCCAAGACCACGATTCGCGTGATCTACGGCGTGGTGGGCGTCGCCGCCATCGCGCTCGGATTGGCGTTGCTGTTCGCGCCGACCAAAACGCTGGCGTTGGCCGCGCTGCTGCTGGGCGTGTACTTCGTGATATCCGGTGTGGTGCGCATCGTGAGCGCCCTGGTCGAACCGGGACTACCAGGCGGCTGGCGTGTGTTGGACGTGTTGGTGGGCATCCTGCTCACTTTCGGCGGCGTCGTGGTGGTGCGCAATTATGGGCTGACCGGTCAGACTCTGGCGCTGCTCATCACCCTGATGGTTGGTTTCGGTTGGATCATGGAAGGTGTGATGGCGCTGGTCGAATCGTGGCGCATCCCGCATTCCGGTTGGGCGGTCGCCTACGCGATCATTTCCATCATCGCCGGATTCGTGGTATTGATGAGCCCGCTGAGCTCCACCGTGTTCATGGTCGTGTTCGGCGGTTGCGCGATGGTAGTCATGGGCGTCACCGCCGTGATTCGTGCCTTCACGTTTGGCAAGCGGGCGCGGTGATCGTTTCTTAGATACATGTGTCGTTTCTTGGGTAGGTGCCCGCTGAGCTTGGGTGAAGAAATATGACCTTCAGGCGTCTTTGTCCGGCTGACGCCTGCCCAAGAAACGACATATGTACCTAAGATGTGCTTTTTCGTGTTGCGAAAAGAGGTTCGATGCCCGGCAATGACGCCGGTGCGGTCTATCATTGAGAACGATTGTCAACAAGACGTCAAGAGCCATAGGTAGAAAGAACCTTATGATCGAATTGAAAACCCCTCGTGAAATCGAGGAAATGAAGCCTGCGGGCCGTTTCGTTGCCGGCATTCTCAAGGAACTGCAGGAGACCACCAAGGTGGGCACCAACCTGCTGGAGATCGACGAATTCGTCCACAAGAAGATCGTGGACCGCAAGGGCGCCGAATCCTGCTATGTGGATTATGCGCCGGACTTCGGCACCGGCCCGTTCGCCCATTACATCTGCACCTCCGTCAACGACGCCGTACTCCACGGTATCCCGTACGACTACAGCCTCAAGGACGGCGATCTGGTGTCCCTCGACCTGGCGATCAGCGTGGACGGCTGGGTAGCCGACTCCGCCGTGAGCTTCGTAGTGGGCAACGATCCCGATCCGGAGGATCTGCGACTCATCAAGTGCACGCAGGAGGCGCTCGCCGCCGCCATCGACGTGGCCAAGCCCGGCAACCGCCTTGGTGACATTTCCTCCACCATCGGCGACATCGCCCGTGAATACGGCTACCCGATCAACCTCGAGTTCGGCGGTCACGGTGTGGGACACATCATGCACGGCGACCCGCATGTGCCCAACGACGGCAAGGCGCACCACGGCTACAAGCTGCGTGACGGCCTGGTCATCGCCATCGAGCCATGGTTCCTCAAGACCACGGACGAGATCTACCAGGATTCCAAGGACGGTTGGACCCTGCGTTCCCAGGACGGCTCTCGCGGTGCCCATTCCGAGCACACCATCGCCATCACGGAGGACGGCCCGATCATCCTCACCGATCGCAGCAATCTGTAATCGCCGGGGCAGGTCGCTTACCCCACGGTGTAGGGAGCATCCCATGATGTAGGGATTGCCCCATGATGTAGGGAAGAGGAATGGCTTATTTCCGCGGTTTTGGCGGGATGGTCGGTTTTTCGTTCCCTACACCGTGGGACAATCCCTACACCGTGGGGAGGCGTGGGGTTGCGGTGCCCGGTCGATGACGACGGGCGAGAGGGTGTTGGCGAAGGGATGTAATGCTGTTCCCGCGTTTTTGAGACGGTGATTTGCCTTGAAACACGCATGCCATATAGTGAGCCGTACTTTTGAGAAGGCCGTATGTATGCGGTCCGTAGATAGGGGAGCGTAAGTATGGCAACAGCCCAGCTGAATGTGGACGACAGCAAATACACCCTGCCGGTGGTCAAGGCCAGCGCCGGGCCGGACGGCATCGTGGTCTCCACGCTGCGCAATGACGGCTGGGTTACGCTCGACCCCGGATTCCTCACAACGGCGCAATGCGAGTCGAAGATCACGTTCATTGACGGCAAGCATTCCATCCTGCGGTACCGTGGCTATCCGATCGAGCAGCTGTGCGACCAGTCCGATTTCCTGGAGGTGGCTTGGCTGCTGCGTCACGGCGAGCTGCCGAACAAGGAGCAGTACGACCGGTTCGTCTCCGACATCAACCACCGTACGATGGTGGGCGAGGACTTCCGTACGTTCATGGGTTCGTTCCCGCGCACCGCTCATCCGATGAGCGTGCTCGCCTCCGCCATCAACGCGCTGGCCACGTTCTACCCGGACACCACGGACATCAACGATTCCGACCAGCTTGATGAGGCCGCGGTCATCATCATGGCCAAGGTCCGCACGATTGTGTCGTACATCTTCCGTCGTCGCCGTGATGAGCCGATGCTGTACCCCGATTACGCGCGCGGCTATGTGGACGATTTCCTGCGGATGTGCTTCGCGGTGCCGTACGAGCCGTTCGAATCCGACCCGCTGTATGTGCATGCGCTGGGCCGGCTGCTGATCATCCACGCCGACCATGAGCAGAACTGCTCCACATCCGTCGTGCGTATCGCCGGTTCGGCGCATGCCAACCTGTATTCCGCGATCGCCGCCGGCGTGAACGCCCTGTCCGGCCCGTTGCACGGTGGCGCGAACGAGGCGGTGCTCCGCCAGCTCAAGGCGATTCGCGACTCCGGTAAGTCCGTGGCCGAGTTCGTGCGTGAGGCCAAGGAGAACGGTCAGAAGATCTCCGGTCTGGGGCATCGCGTGTACAAGTCCTATGATCCTCGTGCCGCCATCGCGAAGCAGTATCTGGAGAAGATCATGGAGCGCGAGGACACGCAGAAGTTGCCCAGCGACGAGCGTGCGCTGTTCGACGTGGCCACCGAGCTTGAGGATATCGCTCTGCACGACGATTACTTCGTCTCACGCAACCTGTACCCGAACGTGGATTTCTACACGGGACTCATCTACCGTGCCATCGGCTTCGACCCGGCCATGTTCACCACGCTGTTCGCACTTGGCCGCATCCCCGGTTGGATTGCCCAGTACCGCGAGATGTTGGCCGATCCGAACACCAAGATCGGACGTCCGCGGCAGGTCTACACTGGCCCCGTCCAGCGTGACTACGTGCCGCTGGAGGAGCGCTAGACGCCAGTGGGGCCTCTCTTTTCAAGGAGAGGCCCCACTCATAATGGTTGCATAAGAACTGACTATGTCAGTTCTTATGCAACTTGGCGTTAAGCTCAATGCCCACCTTCCGGTAGCGGGCCTCGATACGGCCGCTGACCGAGTTGCGGATGAAGAGGATGTTGTCCTTGCCGGAAAGATCGGCGCCCTTGACCACGTCGAGTGGTTCGCCGGCGGCGGCTTTGGCCTTGTCCCAGACGGTGATCTTGGTGCCGGCTGTGACGTAGAGGCCGGCTTCGACGACGCAGTTGTCGCCCAGAGAGATGCCGATGCCGGCGTTGGCGCCGAGCAGCGAGTGCTCGCCGATGGAGTTGCGGAGCTTGCCGCCGCCGGAAAGCGTACCCATGATGGAGGCGCCGCCGCCGATATCGGAGCCGTTGCCGACCACCACGCCTTGGGAGACGCGGCCTTCGACCATGGAGACGCCAAGCGTGCCGGCGTTGAAGTTCACGAAGCCGGCGTGCATCACCGTGGTGCCTTCGGACAGGTAGGCGCCGAGACGAACGCGGTCGGCATCGCCGATGCGCACACCGGTGGGCACCACGTAGTCGATCATGCGCGGGAACTTGTCCACGCCGAAGACGTTCACGGTAGCTGCGGGGGCAGCGGCCGGCAGACCGGCCTGAGATGCGAAGGCCAGGGCGGCGTCCGTGACGGCGCGTTCCACATCCGCCTTTCTGAGCGAGAAGTCCTCCACGGCGAACGGACCGTAGTTGGTCCACACCACGTTGTTGAGCTGGGCGAAGATGCCGTCCAGATTCAAGGTGTTCGGCTTGGCTAGACGCATGCTCAGCAGGTGCAGCCTGAGGTAGGCGTCGGCGGCGTCGGCAATCGGCTCGTCCAGCTGGCTGATGGTGAACACCGGGGTACGGCGAACGCCGCGGGCATCCGCCTCGGTGCTGGCCAAGGTGCCGAAATCGTGATTCGGACGGTCGGCCTCGGCCGGTGCCGGGCCCAGCGTCAATTCGGGGTACCAGACGTCCAGAACGGTGCCGGCGGCGTCAATGCTGGCCAGACCCCATCCCCATGCGGTACGCGCTTCGCTCATGCTTGCTCCTTCGTTGTTTGTTTGCCTGCCAGGTAAGGCGGTCAATGGTTTCCACGATAGCCGCATGTCTGGTTAGACCGGCCCGAATTGCTCGGGAATGGCTTGTCTCCGTGGCGTTCGGTAAAAATTTACCGACTTGTTTGGTCGATGAGACAATAACGGGACGCGATGCCGGTCGGAATCGAGAGGAGGTGGAACATGTCGGTGGCATGCACGTTGATGGGGACGATAATGGGGACGTTGCCGTCCGCAATGACGTCGGTGATACTGGCAGCACCAGATATGATGCCGAACTCGCTGCCGATGGTTATGGCCATGCCGGTGATAGACGTTGCGATTATTGCGCTTATCGCGATAATCGCAATAATCGTGTTCGTCGCAGACCTGCCGTCAGTGGGATTGGTCTGTGGATTTGGGATCGTAGGTCCGGGCCATGCGCGTACCGGCGTCGAACAGTTTGCGTTTGAGCGAATCGGGCTCGAGAATCGTCACACGGCCGTCCCACGAATATTGCAGCGCCCACCAGAACACCGCGCGTTCCGGGGATTCCACCGTCACATCGAACTGCTTGCCGTCCGGCGATTGCATGATATGCGGGTCATCGAACCATTCGAACACGTTGTTGAGCATGGACGTATCCCGAATGCGCATGCGGATGCGTACGGGGTCGTCGGCGACGGGATAGGGCCGGTGCCTCATGAAGTTCACGGCGTCGAACCCTTCCGGCGCGGGGCGTTCCAGCGGAACCGTGCCGGTCCGTCCTTTCGTGCTCACGTTCGTGATGCGGTTGACCACGAAAATACGCAGCTTGTCCTCGCCATGGAGATGGCAGATGAGGTAGTAGCGGCCGTTTTTGTACACCATCTGGTAGGGGTCTGCGATGTAGGTGCTGCCCGCGCCGGTGCGGCTTGCATGTGGTACCAGCGTGCCGTCGGGGCCGTAGTCACGGTATTGGAAGGTCACGCCATGGCCGTCCTCGATGGCCTGGTTGAGCTGGTCGATGGTGGACAGGAATTCGCCATTGATGTGCGTGTAGGTGGCGACATGGCCGAGATAGTCGATGCCGGCTCCGGCGGCGCCGGCCAGTTCCCGGATTTTGCCCACCAGATCATCCAACGTATCCAGACTGATGCGCGACAGCGTCAGACTGTCGGCCAGAAGACGCATCTCGGCCGTGGAGAGGAAGGCGTCCATGTACCAGCCCGGCTGTGGGTCGGCGCATTCTACGCCATCCAGATCGCTCTCGTCGAGATGCCCTATGGTGCGACCGAGAAAACGGGTGGCGGCCAGCTTCCTCAACTGGTTACGCACTGTTTTCTCCGTGGGCAGTTCGCCGGGGTCGGCGTATTGGTGCATGCGCCCAAGTTCGTCGCGAATCTGGCGCACGGTCAGACCGTGACCGAAGTAGGTGTGGCGCCACAGCACCTCGAAGACGTCGAGTGCGGCGTTGCCGGCATAGGTCTTGCGCTTCGTGGCGATGTCGTCATCCATAACTCAAGGCTACCGCGTCATTCGTCTAGGATGGGAATGTTGGGCCTGTGCCGATGCGGAGGATCGAAAGGAGAGATGCCTCATGGTCAAACGGTATGGCGTATTCGGGCATGTCTCCGATGACTCGTCCGGCGACGACCTCTATGACGGTGATTCGTATGCCGTCGATGGCGGGACCAGCCGAGTCCGGCGTGGTCGTGGTGCATATGACTCCGATGACGAGGTCCTGGACGGCGGCGATTCCATGGATGTGGACGGTTACGATGCCGATTCGGAGGAATCGGGAGCCGTGTGGGGGCATCGTCTGCGCCGACGGGACCCATGGAAGTTCGGTCCGGGCGATGATGATGGTTATGCCTTTGGTGATGAGTCGGGCGAGGTGGCGTTCGGTGCCGGCGGCAGCCTTTCCTCCAAGGATGCTGTGGTGCCGTATCGTCAGGGGCGTGGCGTCTGGTTCGGCGATGGGGACGACGATGATTCGACTCCGCATGTGTCTCGACAGATACCTTTCGCCGAGTTGCGTCGTGATGTGACCACCTCGGTTTCGAACGCGGTGATGGACCGTGCTCGCGGCATCGTGCGCATGGCTGACACCCTGATGCTCGAACCCGCCTATCGGGACAACGATCGTGCCCGATATGGAGAGCTTGATGCTGTGTTGCGTGGCGTGACGAGTCCCGGCAGCCGGTACCGCACCGATGTGCAATTCGATCTGGATACCGGTGAGGTGAACGGCGGCAGCTGCACATGCCCGGCTTATGGGCGGGGCTATGGCATGTGCAAGCACATGGCGGCGCTCGCCTTGGCGTTCTGCGACGAACCGCAACGGTTCTCCGGATACCGGGCGGGGGCCGTGCGCCCATCTCGGGCCTTGCTCGCCTATATGGAGCGCATGGACAAGCGGGATGCCCGAGCCAAGTCGCGACGCAGGTCCGCGATGATGCAGCGATTGAGGGAGCACGGTGGACGGTCCGCGCATACCTCCGGAGCTTCGGGAGGCCGCGTCCGGTCGGGAACCGGTTCGGACGGGTATCGCGGCATGCCGGAGACCGTGGCTCCCGGACAGGTGCGTCTCACCCCGATACTGAGATTCATCGACGGCGTGTGGAGCGTGGAATTCAAGATCGGTTCGTCATCCAATGGGGCGGACTATGTGCTGAAATCGATTCCTCAATTCGTGACGGCGATTGTGGAAGGCTCATATGTGAGCTATGGGCAGAAACTTGCGTTCACCCATACGCCGGACATGTTCGACGCACAGTCGCGTTCGTTGCTGGGACTGTTGAAATCAGCCATCGCCATTCGTCAGGCCGCCGAACAGCAGGACCGGTACTACGGCCATATCGCCATCGACCGGCACTTGACCCTCTCGTCGGCCGAGGTCTCGGAACTGTTGGATTCCCGTGCGGGGGCCAATGTGAGGCTGGTTCTGGACACATGGTTCTCCTCCCAGCCGGCAACCGTGCCGGTGGAGGACGGGGAGACCGTGTTCACCATGCGCATTGAGCGGCGGGATTTCAAGTTGTATGGGTCGGATGCGGGATATCTGCTTATCGGCACCCCCTCGATCGAAACAGTGATCGAGGGTGCCGAGCATGTCTGGCTGTTGCTGTCGCCCCCGGAATCCGTGCCAAGGGCGGTATCAGCCATGATGGCCGAATCGCAGAGAATCAGTGCGGCAGGATGCCGGTTCGTGCGATGCCCGCAACCATTGAAGCCGCTGGCGGGACTGTTGGGCGAGCTCTTCGTTCCGGATTCGCCGGGGCAGGTCATTGCGGGGGATGACATCGCCTTGTTCGCCCGTACGCTGTTGCCCCGATTGGTGGGGGCGGGGCTGCTGGAGTCCGGCGAGCTGCCGCGGGAGTTGGTGTCGTTGCAGCCGGTGAATTGTGAGCCGCAATTCTATCTGGACCGAGATGAACATGGCGTGCAGTGCGAGGTCAAGGCCCGATACGACGATACGGTGGTGCCGTTGCTGCCGGCCGGGCCTGCCGAACCGATTCCCGGCGCAGACCGTTCGCATGCCGGTGGCGACGGTGAACCCCGCGTGGTGCTCGGACGTGATTTCGATACGGAACATCTGGCATTGGACGTGGTGCGTGAGTTCTTCACCATGCCGGATGCTCGCGCGATGATGTCCGAGACGGCGCGAAGAACGAGCAGAAGAGGACGCGGCGCGTTTTCCGGCGCTGCCTCCTCGTCCAGAGCGGCCGTTATCAACCGGGACGACACCACGCAGCTGGTTCGCCTGTTCGACGAAGGTTTGCCGGCATTGCATGACATGGGCAAGGTGTTCACCACGCCGGCCTTTGACCGGCTGGTGTCTCCCGCCACGCCCAGCGTCAAGGTGGGGCTGTCGATCAAGGGCAATCTGGTGGAGATCTCGCCCATCGCCGATGAAGTGCCGCCGGATGAGGTCGGCGCGTTGCTGGCGTCGTATCGACGCAGACAGCAGTACCACCAGCTGAAGGATGGCACGCTTGTCAAGCTCGGTGGAGCCCGGCTGGACACGTTGGACAAGCTCGCGCGTGATTTCGACCTCAGCGAGGATGACCTTAACTCCGGGTTGATCACCCTGCCTGGCGGTCAGGCGTTCCTGCTGGACGGAGAACTGCCGGATGACGGATCGGACGTGGTCAAGGACTCCTCGTTCACGGACTACATCGATGACATGAAGGTCATCGACCCACGCTCCTATGCGGTGCCGGACGGGCTCAAGGCCGTATTGCGTCCCTATCAGGTCGAGGGGTTCCAATGGCTGAGCACGCTGTGTGACAAAGGCTTCGGCGGCATCCTCGCCGATGAGATGGGATTGGGCAAGTCCGTGCAGTTGATCACGCTGCTGCTCTCCCGCTATCAGATCACCGCTTCGGCAAGCCCGTCATTGATCGTGTGCCCGGCGTCGCTGGTCTACAATTGGGCGGCCGAATTCGGCAAATTCGCGCCGGGGCTTCATGCCGTGGTGGTTGCCGGCTCCAAGTCCGAACGCCGGGCGGCCATAGCCCGTGCATTCGGTTCGGATAAGCCTACCGTGCTGATCACCTCGTACGATCTGCTTCGGCGGGACGTCGATGATTACACTGCGGTGGACGGTTCTATGGGACTGGACTCGGCGCAAGGCTGGCAGCCAGGCCAGCAGTCAAGTCAGCTATCGGTGGACGTTCAATCAGTGGACGAATCGTCGGATGCTCGGTCGTTGGATGTCCAATCGTCGGCCGCCCAGCGTCGGTTCATGGTGATGGCGTTGGATGAGGCTCAATACATCAAGAATCACACCACCAAGATCGCCAAGGCGGTGAAGTCGGTGGCTGCGGACCATCGATTCGCCTTGACCGGCACGCCGATCGAAAACCGGCTGTCCGAGTTGTGGAGCATCTTCGACTTCCTCATGCCCGGTCTGCTCGGCTCGTATAAGCGGTTCCGGGAGCGGTATGAGCTGCCCATCGCCAACGGCCGTGCGGCGGATACGACCACTGAGGAGGGGCGTGCCGCAGCACAGGTCAATCCCGAGTCGGCGAGAGTGGCGCATCGGTTGCAGTCGTTGGTGGGCGTATTCATCAAACGACGGCTCAAAACGCAGGTGCTTACCGATCTGCCGGACAAGATGGAAACCGTGCTGACCGTGCAGCTGGAAGGCGAGCAGCGTAAGCTCTACGCCGCCCACGAGCAGCGTCTCCGGATGCAGCTCGAACATAGCGATCAGAACGACTTCAACACCTCGAAGATTCGTATTCTCGCCGAACTGACACGACTGCGCCAGATTTGCTGCGATCCACGGCTGCTCTACGCGGATGCCAAGAATCAGTCGGCCAAGCTGGCCGCCATCGTCGAACTGGTGGAAACCTGCATGAATGAGGGCAAGAAGGCGTTGGTCTTCTCGCAGTTCACCAGTTTCCTGGGGCTTATCGCCCAGCGGTTCGATACGCAGGGGCTGCGGTACTACACCATCACCGGTTCCACGCCCAAAAAGCAGCGCCTCGAACTGGTGGACCGATTCAACGCGGACGACACTCCTGCCTTCCTGATCTCGCTGAAGGCAGGCAACACGGGCCTGAATCTGACCGGTGCGAGCGTGGTGATCCACGCCGATCCGTGGTGGAACGCCGCAGCGCAGGAGCAGGCCACCGACCGTGCCCACCGCATCGGCCAAACCCAGGATGTCAACGTGTATCAGGTGGTGGCCAAGGACACCATCGAGGAGCGCATCCTCGAACTGCAGCACACCAAGAGCGAACTCGCCCGGCAGTTCACCGATCCGTCGTTCGCCCTGGAATCGAACGCCGAAGCGGCACCCGCTTCCATCGCCACCCTGACCAGGGACGATCTGCTCGATCTGCTGGGATGATGAGGTCGCGCAGTATGACTATTGGCTATCTGATGGTGTGAGATTGTGCGGCTGTGTGATTATTACGGCCGCACAGCCCGCTCACAAGATCTGTTCCATGCCGATGCGGTACGGGGTCAGTCCCATATGCTCGTAGAAGGCCTGCGCACCGGGATTGCACGACCAGACGTTGAGCGTCACGTTGTAGCATCCCGATCGCCGTGCGAAATCAAGCATGTAGCGATAGAGCGCGGACCCCACATGCGTGCCGCGCGCCTGTTCGTCCACGCACAGGTCGTCGATATACAGGGTCTTGATATCCGTGAGCACATGGTTGTTCGGATGCTGCTGGAAGATGCAGAACGCGTAGCCCACCACCCGGCCGTCGGCGTCGACTGCCACGAAGACCGGTCGGGAATCATCGGCCAGGATACCGGCCAGTTCATCATCGGTGTATTTCTTGGCGCCGCCCTTGAACAGGTCCGGACGGCCCTGGTGATGCACCTCGGCCACCTGGAACAGCAGATCGTCAATCCGGGGCATGTCGGCCGTCGTGGCCTGACGAATCGTCATATCGCTCATAACCGGGATTATAGAGCCAACGGCATTCTGCATGATCCGCCCGGTTGAGACGCACGGTAGTGTGGGGGACGTGAATCGCAGGAAACAGCAGTCGGAGAAATACGAGAGGGGCACCCGTTCCTATACCATGTCGCACATCCGCGGCAAGGACACCTCGATCGAGGTGCTGGTGCGCAGCTACCTGTTCCGGCGTGGCCTGCGATTTCGGAAGAATGACAAGCGGTATCCGGGCCACCCGGACGTGGTACTGCCCAAATACCGCACCGTCGTGTTCGTCAACGGATGCTTCTGGCACATGCACGAGGGGTGCGCGAAACACTCCATGCCCAAATCGAACGTGGAATTCTGGCAAGCCAAGCTCATGCGCAACCATGAACGGGACCTTGCACAACATGCCGCGCTGGAGACGGCTGGCTGGCGGGTGATCACCGTATGGGAATGCGAATTGACGAAAGCCGCACGGGCGGACAGGCTCGCGCGGCTGTATGACCAGATCGTCGGAGACGCTGAAAACGTCGAAGCTCCCGAAAACGTCAAAGACCTCGAAACACCCGAACGCGCCGAAAACGCCGGAGTTTCCAGAGACTCCGAGCGCGCCGAAAACGTAGGAGGCCCAGCAGGCCCCGAAAACGCAGGAGGCACCGAAGACCCCGAAGACGGGCGGCGGCTCACCGCTCAAACGGGAACTTCAGACCCCAACGGTCGCGAATCGTATCCATGAGCTCCATGATGCGGATGGTGTCCGCATGGGGCATCGCCGAGCATTCGATCTTGCCGTCCAGCAGCGCTTCGGCGGCGTCCGCCACCTCGTACTCATAACCGGTCAGTTGCGCGGGAACATCAACGTGGCGTACCAGCCGGTGGTCGCCGTCGTATACGTCGATGCCTTCGGGGTTGTTGATGTTCCGCACCACCAGATAGCCCTCGGTGCCCCAGACATAGCCGCCGCGATCGGAGGCCACCAGCATCGAGCTGGAGGACACGGCCATCGTGCCGTCGTCGTAGTACAGCGTGGTGGAATTCTGCGCGTCCACGCCGGTCTCCCATGGCGTCATCGAGGTGTCGAAGCGATCGAGCGTGCGCCCGTGTTCGGAGCCCACGGCCATGTCAAGGAAGTTCAGCGGATAGACGCCCACGTCCAGGAGCGCGCCGCCCGCGCAGGCCGGATCGGTCATGCGCGCCTTGTCGGCCACCGGATAGCACAGGTTGGCGCTCGCCGACCTGACTTCGCCGATTTCACCGGAATCGATGATGCCGTTGATCAGGGACCGGCTGGGCATGTACCGCGTCCAGATGGCCTCGGTGCACAGCAGGCCGGTCTCCTTGGCTACGGCCAGCGCCTCGCGGGCCTGTGCCGCATTGGCGGTGAACGACTTCTCCACCAGCACGTTCTTGCCGGCCCTCATGCATAGGATCGCCTGCTCGGCATGCAGGCTGTGCGGAGTGGCGATATACACCAGATCCACGTCCGGGTCCTCGACCAGCTCCTCATATGAGCCGTACGACTTATCCAGGTTCCACTGGTCCGCGAACGCTCGCGCGCGGTCCGCGTCACGCGCGGCCACCGCATACGGGTGAATCCATGAAGCGTAACGGGAGTCCCCGGCCATCCTGGACAGGGTAGCGGCCATGGTGTGGGCGATGCGTCCAGCACCCAGGATCGCGACGTTGATTCGCGCTCCACTGGACTCGAATTCGGCGCGTCTGCCATTGAACCTGCTCATGTGTTCCTCCTTGAATGTCGGGATGGCTACCGGAATTGAATGCCGGGATCATCGGTTCCGATTATTGGTTCAATCAATTGACCTACCCACTGATGATTATAGGGGAATTGATGATAGGAGGGTCAGGGGAGGGGATTGCCGCTGGTCTTGCTGTGAACCGTGCTGCGCGTATTGTGGGCGTCGTCGCGGGTCGTATCGTGACCCTTGCTGCGCTTGCGGCGGACTTCGCCGTACCCGGCCGTGGACCTTGTCCCAACAGGCGGATAGAACCGAGATATGGAAAACGAAGCAGTGCAGCAGCTCCCGGTCATGTCCCGCCGTGCGCGCGAGATCAATCCCTTCCGCGCCATGGTGTTCGGCGAGAAGGCGGACACCATGATCGCCCACGGCATCAGCGTCATCAAGTTGAGTCTTGGCGAGCCGGATTTCGGTGCGCCGCCCGCCGTGCGCGACGCCATGCGCGAGCAGTACGACGGCCGCGCGCTGCCGTACACCGCGGCCATGGGCCTGCCCGAACTGCGTCAGGCCATCGCCGATTTCTACCGCGAACGGCATGACCTCGACATCGATCCCAAACGCATCTGCGTCACCGCCGGCGGTTCGGCGGCCCTACTGCTCGCCACCGCCCTCACCGTGGATACCGGTGACGATGTGATCGTGGCCGACCCATCCTATCCGTGCAACCGCGAGCTGGTGCGTTCGTTCGAGGGCAACGTGATCGACGTCCCCACTTCAGCGGCCACACGGTTCCACCTCAATGCCGAGCTGTGCAGGCGGTATTGGACGGACAGGACCAAGGCCGTGATGATCACCTCGCCATCGAACCCCACCGGCACCACCATCGATTTCGCCGTACTGGACGAGGTCTGCCGTCTGGCCGCCGAACGCCGCGCCTGGCGCATCGTGGACGAGACCTACCTCGATCTCGCCGATCGCGAACCGGACGGCACCGAGGTCAGGTCCGTGCTCGCCTGCGATCCGGGCGCCATCGTATGCAACAGCTTCTCCAAGTTCTTCGGCATGACCGGCTGGCGGCTCGGCTGGGCGATTCTGCCGGACGACCCCACCGTGCTTGAGGCGGTGGATGATCTGGCCACCAATTATTACCTGTGTGCGCACACGCCAACCCAGCACGCGGCGCTTGCCTGCTTCACCGAGGAAAGCCTTGCGGAGTGCGAGGCCCGACGGCGGGAGCTGCTGGCCCGTCGCCGCATCGTCATCGATGGCCTCAAGCGCATCGGCCTGCCGGTCGAGGTGGAGCCGAACGGCGCGTTCTACGCCTATTTCAACATCGAACGCACCGGATTGGATGCGTGGACGTTCTGCGAGCGAGCGTTGGACGAGGCCCATGTGGCGTTGACGCCTGGCCGTGACTTCGGCGCCGCCACGGCGGATACGCATGTGCGTCTGAGCTATGCGGCCTCGCGCGAGGCGCTCACCGAGGGGCTGGAGCGCCTCGGCCGGTTCGTCGCGCAGCTCGTCTGAAAGGAGGGCATCGACGGAGCCTTGCTAGGCCGGGTTCGGCGGCGGTGCGGAACCGCTCGGGCCGTCCGCGCCGTTGGTAGGTGCTAAGGTCAAGGATTATGGTCAATTTGCGTTCCCACACCACGCGACTCGGTGTGCTCGATATCGGTTCCAACACCATCCATATGCTCATCGTGGACGCCGCTCCCGGCGCGCGCCCCGATCCGGAGGCCAGCACCAAATCCACCGTGCGACTGATGAAGTACCTCAAGGAGGACGGCTCCATCAAGAAGGCCGGCGTCGAGGCGATTCTCGAGGCCGTCGACCAGTGCATGAGGCTTGCCGAGGAGTATGAGATCACCCAGCTGCTGGCCATGGCCACGTCAGCGCTGCGGGAGGCACCGAACGGCAACAAGGTGATTCACAAGATCGAGGAGCGCATCGGTCAGGGTGTCACCGTGCTGTCCGGTACCGACGAGGCCCGTCTGACCTTCCTCGCCGCGCGACGCTGGTATGGCTGGGACGCCGGACGGTTGCTCGTGCTGGACATCGGCGGCGGATCGCTTGAGGTGGCGATGGGCTCCGACGAGGAGCCTACCGTGGCCCTGTCCGTGCCGGCCGGCGCCGGACGCGTCACCACCGAGTTCCTTCCCACGGGCGTCGCCACGCCGGAGGAGCTGGAGGAGGTGCGCAAGGGCGTGCGCGGCATTCTGGAGCCGATGGTCAAGGTGTTCCCGCAGTCCAAGCACCCGAATCATGCGGTGGGTACATCCAAGACCTTCCGCTCACTGGCACGCCTGTGCGGTGCCGTGATTCGCCAGCCCGGCCGCGAGGATACGTGGTTCATGACCCGCGAGCAGCTTGAGGATTGGATTCCCCGTCTTGCGGCGATTGCGCCCGAGCAGCGCGTCGCCCTGCCCGGCATCACCCCGGAACGCACGATGCAGATCGTGGGCGGCGCCGTCGTGGCCGACGAGATCATGAAGGCACTCAACATCCAAGAGGTCGAGATTTGCCCGTGGGCCCTGCGCGAAGGCGCAATCCTACGCTGGCTCGACCAGTTCGGCCGCACCCGTCTGGGCTTCTGATTGATGGCGGGCTTCTGGCGTGGGGCGCTATGGTGTCGCTACCGCGTCACATCCACGGTAGCCAGCAGCGCGGCGTGGTCGGAACCCTCCACCTGCACCACTTTGCACTGGCCGGCCGTCATGCCCTGATCCAGCACCACATGGTCGATGCCGGCGAACATCGGTATGCCGGTGCGGTTCGTCGGCCATGAGAACGTGAACCCGTGACCGGATTCGCGTGTGGCGTCCCGGAACCGGTCGCCCAGGAACTCGCGGAACGGCGTGTGGTCGTACGTGGCGTTGAAATCGCCCATGAATATGTAGCGGACGTCGGTGTGCCCGCGCATCAGCCCCAGTTCGTCCAGGGAGCGCTTCCATTTGCGCCAGTGTCCCGGTACCGGCGCCGTGGTGTGCACGGAGACGAATCGAATCTGATTGCCGCCCAGATCCACCGTGCCGCCGGGCATGAACGATGCACTGGAGTTCACATCGTCATCGGCCGGCTCGGTCAGCGGTGTGGCCGACCACAGGCCGTTGCCGAACACACCGTCGGACGAGGAGACCTGCGAATACGGCAGGTAATGCTCGATGCCGGCCTGCTTGAGCCGTTTGACGAAGTCATCGGTGGTTTCCTGCAACGCCAGCACCTCCACGCGCTGGTCGCTCACCAGATTCACGATGGCCTGCGGGTCGGCCTGCCCCTTGTACACGTTGAAGGTCATCACGCGGGCGAACCCGTCGGTGGTGTCCGGTTCGGCCGCGGCCACCGCGTTCTGCGCAGCCTGCACCAGTGGCGTGGGGGAGTAGAAGAACGGGTACTGCCAGTAGCCGTTCAATCCGATCGCGGCGATGGCGATCAGTGCGGCGACCACGCGGCGCGAGACGATTGCCGCCAACAGTGCGAGCAGTGCGATCAGCGCGAACCACGGGGTGGCGGACACGACGACCGGTACATACGGCAGTTCCTGCAAATCGCCCGGCAGCGCGCGCAGTGCGGTGCAGATCAGGGCCGCAAATGCGCATAGTCCCGCCAGTAATCCCAGAATCCGATGGGGCTTGCGGGTGGTTTTGGCGTTGCCGCCGCGTGCGGATGATGGTGTTCGAGGCGACCGGGAAGCGGGACGTCCGGCGGCGCGGCCGTTTCCCGAAGCGCCGTTCGCTGTGGCCCGTTTCGTCATATCGATTCCCTTCGGTGTGTCTCGGCTGGTTCGTTGCATCTTGGCTTAATGAGCGCCGGTATGGTCCGATGCCCGTCGTTTGGCTTGGCTGAGTCGGCTTGGTTTAGTCGACTTGGCCCGGTCCGGCATAGTCGGCCCGGCATGGCTCGGCATATGCGTTGTCACTGTACCGTGCAGGCCTTGCGGATCGGCCGTATTCCGGCGGCATCGGCTTGAGTTCGCACATAACCGGCACAAGGTGTTCGATACGGTCGCGCCGGTTTCGCGACGTCGCTCGGCCATATGCGGCGAGCTTGGGGCACGGGCCGTGTACAATGGAACGTCGTTGCCCGGGTAGCTCAGTGGATAGAGCACCGCTCTCCTAAAGCGGGTGTCGTCGGTTCGAATCCGATCTCGGGCACTGCGTCGGTCTGTCGCCGTGCAGTGATGCTCGGGGCATGCGTGGAGAACCGGGCTGTTCTGCCCTGCGTGAAGTGCCGCGGGGCTATTCATGCCGTTCCTCCAATGGCAGTACGGCAGGCAATCCGTCATATGAACCGTGGAGACATGCGGAAGGCGCATGCGGATAGTCTTGGACGCATGGCTATCGAATACACGGAAGACAAACGATTCACGGTCGATCAGGCACAGGCGTTGTTCCGTTCGGTCGGATGGGAATCGGCGAACTACCCGGACCGTCTGTTCAAAGCGCTCCTGCATTCGGACACGGTCATCAGCGCATGGGACGGGGAACATCTGGTGGGGCTGGTGCGTGTGTTGGACGATACCGAAATGGTGGCGTACATGCACTGGGTGCTGGTGGACCCGGCATACCATGGCCATGGCGTCGGTGGTCATCTGGTGGAGATGGTCAAGACCAAGTACCACGATTACCTGTTCCTTGAGGTCATGCCCGAGGAGAGCAAGAACGCGCCGTTCTATCAGCGTCATGGATTCCACCTCATGGAGGATGGTCGTGCCATGCAGATCGTCAATCGTGGGTGATTGCCGGGCATTATGCGACGAGACCGTGGAACACGCCCGAAATTGTTCACATGGTGATATCTTGTCCATACACCGAACTAAGCATGCGGTGCTCGTCGGTGCTGCGGTATGACTGGAAGCCATGAGCGATAAGGATTATGACTATTACGTTGCCGGTCCGTTCTTCGATCCCGAGCAGACGGCGAGTATGGAACGTCTGGAGAAGGTGCTGGAAGAGCATGGCCGCAAGCTGTTCAAGCCTCGGTTCGCCAGCCAGATCGAGGATGTCGGGCCGGAGGGGTGCTTCGCTGACGATATCCGTGGCATCAACAGTTCCCGGGCGGTGATCGCCAACCTCATGGACGAGGACCCCGGCACGATGTTCGAAATCGGATACGCCTATGCGTTGGGTCTGCCGGTGTACGGCTACTTCGAGAACCTCACGCCGATGGATCGCGTGAACCTGATGGTGGCGCAGGCGGTCAAGATGGTGTTTGCCGGTCCTGAGGACGTGGCGAAATTCCTGGAGACCGGAGAACACGAGGAAGTCGACTATATCCAGTTCTGATGGCGGAGCCGGATCGTCGGTTCTGGCAGGTTCTGGCATCGGAGCCGACGAAGGAGCCGATGCCGGAACCGATGGAGATCTGCCCGGCGTCCGGCTCTGGTTGGTTGCCCATTGGCTGCCCATATTGTCGAGGGTGTGTGGCCATTTGTATCATCGATGCGGTTACATAGATGTATGACCGAAAACATCGCTGATGTGGCAATGAATGAGACCACGATTGTCAAGCAGTTCACCAACCCTGTCAAGGAGCCGATCGACAGCGATATCAATCTGTTCGATTTGCTCGACCGACGTGCCAAGCGCGATCCGGAAGGCGCCATGATCGAATACAAAGGCGAGGATGGCGCATGGCATCCGTACAGCGCCCAGGTGTTCCGTGACATGGTCATCGGCTTGGCCAAGGGTCTGATCGGGCTGGGCGTCAAGAAGGGCGATGCGGTGGCCATCGTGTCCCGTACCCGGTGGGAATGGGCGGCCTTGGATGTCGCTATCATGTCCATCGGCGCGCTCACCGTGCCGGTGTACGAGACCAACTCCGCCAGCCAGGTCAGCTGGATTTTCAACGACTCGCAGGTGACCATCGCCATTGCGGAGGATGATGGCCAGCGCGACAAGATCGAATCCGTGCGTGACGAGGTGCCGACCCTGCGCAACGTGTTCGTGATCGAGGCCGGAGGCCTTGGCGCCATCAAGACCTATGGCGAGAGCGTGACCGACGCGGAATTCTGGGAGTACAAGGAGGCGTCGCATGGCGATGACCTCGCCACCATCGTCTACACGTCCGGCTCCACTGGCACGCCGAAGGGCGTGGAGCTCAGTCACGGCAACTTCGCGTTCCTCGTGCTGTCCGCACTGCAGTACATGCCGCGCGCCGGCGCATGGCCCGACCGCCGACTGCTGCTGTTCCTGCCGTTGAGCCATGTGTTCGCCCGGTTCATGGAGTTCTTCAGCTTCGCCGGTACCATTTCCTTGGCGTTGAGCTCCAACATGAAGACCATGGTCAAGGACTTCGAGACCTTCGGTCCCACGCTGCTGCTCGCTGTGCCGCGTGTGTACGAGAAGGTGTACAACGCCGCATCCCAGCGTGCCGGTACCGGGTTCGCCGGCAAGATGTTCGCCCGTGCCGCCGAGAACGCCCGTGCATGGTCCAAGGCCGAGCAGCGTGGCGAGAAGCTTCCGCTGGCCGGCCGCATCGCCCACGCCTTCTACGAGCAGGTGGTGTACAAGAAGATTCGCACCATTTTCGGGCCGAACGCCGATTTCGCCATCACTGGTGGCGCGCCCATGGATTCCGAGCTCTCCCACTTCTTCAACGGCATCGGCATGCCGGTGCTTGAGGGCTATGGTATGACCGAAACCTGCGGTCCGGTGTGCGTGAGCCTGCCGGAGAACAACCACATCGGCACGATCGGCATGCCGATGTGCGGCATCACGGCGGGCATCGCCGAGGACGGCGAGCTGGTGGTCAAGGGGCCGCTGGTGTGCAAGGGCTACCACAACAACCCCGAGGTCACCGAGCAGCAGATCACCGACGGCTGGCTGCACACCGGCGATCTGGGCGACATCGATGAGGAGGGGTTCATCTCCATCACCGGTCGCAAGAAGGACCTCATCATCACCGCCGGAGGCAAGAACGTGTCGCCGGGTCTGCTGGAGGCTTCCGTGATGACCTCGCCGGTGGTGAACCAGTGCCTCGTCATCGGAGACAAGAAGCCGTTCGTTGCCGCCCTGGTAACGCTGGACTTCGCCGACGCCAATGCGTGGCTGGAGGCGCAGGGTGCCAAGCCGGAACCGAATCTGGCCGCACTGGCCGGCAACGCGATCGTGCATGCCGAAGTTGAGCGTGCGGTGAACGCGGCCAACGAAGGCGTCTCGCGCGCCGAATCCATCCGCAAGTTCGAGATCCTTCCGGATGAGTTCACCGAGGCCAATGGCATGCTCACCCCGAGCCTCAAGACCCGTCGCGCGCAGATCGTCAAGCACTACCAGGAGCTCATCGACAACGTCATCTACGTCCCGCTGAAGAAGTAACGGCC
>NZ_JFAO01000014.1:0-53076 GCF_006408945.1 Bifidobacterium sp. UTBIF-78 | reverse complement strand
GGAGGAGAGTCGTGAAGCGGACAGTCCGGTGGACTGTCCGTAGACGAGGTGAGCGGCTGTGCCGCGAGGCGGGTACTCAGTCGAGGTTCGACTGGGCCGAACCGTGAAGCGGATGGTCCGGTGGACCATCCGTAGGTGAGGTGAGGCCGTAGGCCGAAGGGGAACTCAGTCCAAATTGGACTGAGTTCCAGCAGTCGCCTGATTGGCGGCCTGCTCGGCTTGGGCCTGGTCAAGCTTGGCGCGCACGTCGTTCAGCAGACCTTGTGCGCGCTTGGCGAGGGCTTCGCCGATTTCCCACTGGCGCATGGACTGGTCGAGGTTGAGGCCGCCCGTCTCCAATGCCTGTACGGCCTGGATGAGCTTGTCTCGTGCCTCCTCGTACGGCATTTGGGCGATGGCTTCGCGCTCCTTGTCGGTCAACGACGACGCTGGGGTGGTGCTGGGGTTGGTGTCTTTGTTGGTCATGATTGCTCCTTATATATACGGTAGGGATGCGCGTATGCGCATGATGGGTATCGATGCCGGTGTGGAACCGCGCGGTGACCACTGTGCGAGGATTACTGCGTAGTGGTCACCGCACAGTGGTCACCGCGCGGTGGATGTGGCGGTCGCGGTGATGACACCTTGCTTGAGCGTCACGGTGATGTCGTCGCCGGGACTGACTCGTGAGGCGTCATCCAGCACATGGCCATCCGCCGACTGCACCACGGCGTACCCGCGGTTGAGCGTGGATTGCGGGCTCAGGGCCGTCAATGACGCATGCGCCTTTTCGATGGTGAGCTGCGCGTCGTCCACGATTCGTCGCAATCCGATGTCCAGCCGCTGCAATGAGTCGTCGATCAAGCGTTGATGCGGCTCCAGCATGGTGTGCGGCTGGGTGAGGCTGGGACGGTTCGCATACCCCTCGATGAGTCGGATCTCGTTCTCCACGCGGGAGCGGACGCGCAACCGCATGCGTTCGATAGCACCTTCGATGAGCTGGGACTGTTCGTTCACGTCCGGCACCACACGCTTGGCCGCGTCGGTCGGGGTGGAGGCGCGCAGGTCCGCCACCAGATCGAGCAGGGTCCAGTCGTCCTCGTGGCCGATGGCCGAGACCAGCGGCTTGGTGCAGGAGTAGGCGGCGCGCACCACGCGTTCATCCGAGAATCCGATGAGATCCTCGAAGGAACCGCCTCCTCGGGCCACGATGATCACATCCACATCCGGGTCGGCGTTCAGGCGTTCGATGGCCTGGACCACCTCGCCGGGGCATTGCTCGCCCTGCACATGCACATGCACCACCTTGAACGAGACCGTAGGCCACCGCAGATTCACATTGGTGATTACGTCGCCCTCGGCGCGGGCCTGCGGCGCGCAAATCAGACCGATGGTCTTGGGGAACTCCGGGAGGGGAAGCTTGTGGTCGACGTCGAACAGGCCCTCTCCCTTGAGGCGCTTGCGCAGCTCATCGATCATGGCCTTGAGGCTGCCGCCGGTGCCTACCTTGAGGATGGTGTCTCCCCGGAGCGACAGGGAAGTGCGCTTCATCCACAGGTTGGCCTTGCCGTGGATCACGACGCGGTCGCCCTGTACGAACTGGCTTGCGGCTGCGGCGAACCTGCCGAATCCGTTGACCTCCATCGCGATGTCCTCGAAGTCGTCGCGCAGGGTGATGTACGCCGATCCGGCACGGCGGGTGTTGATCTGCGTGATCTGCCCGGTGACCCAGGCGGCGGGCCAGCGTTCCACGGCACCGTAGAACTTCTGACTCAATACGCTGACCGGCCACGGGTTCTGCGCTGTGGTCTCGCCGGCGCGGGCCGGCAACTGGTCCGCGGGCCGCGGCTCGTTGGGCAGGTTGATGGTGCCCGGCTCGGGCGAGCCATTGCCGGGGGCGGCGGCAAAGCCGGCCGACGCAAGAGACGCGGCGGTCGGCGTTCCCGGCGATGATGAGTAACCCATTGCAGTAGTCATGTCCACCACTATAAGTGCGAATATTGATGAGGGAAAAATTTTACCGAACCGAAAATCATGTGCGACGATGGACCGTATCCGATGTCGTAAGAAGCGTCGCGGATGGTACTTAGCATGAGGGGAGGTCAAAATGAGAGGGCTCGGACGGCGACACGCAATCAAAAAATCGTCACATGAATCACATGGATGTGATTTTGGCGGAATATGGCCGCTCAACACTACAGATAGTTCAACACGCCATGGTTGAGTACTAGATATAGGGGTGGGGATGCCGTATCCTTCTATAGGTTCAAGGAAACGACACCCATGTAATTCGTTTGGCCTACGGCAGGTGCGGCCAAAAACCGGGCTCGTGAGAGTCCGGATGGGCAGTGATGGATAGTACGGAAATAGGAAGAAAAGAGGTTCCCGATGAGCGCACATGTGCTGGATGAGAACGTCGTCGACAGCGAGACCAGGAAGGCCCCGAAGACCACTCAGGTCCTCGTGGAGAAGCGCGACGGCCGTGTGGTCGATTTCGATCCGATCAACATCATCTCGGCCGTGAAGTCCGCCTTCGGTGATCTCAACAAGGAGGTCGGCCCCGAGGAGGAGGCCATGATCCGCGGTTTCGCCAATCAGGTGGAGGGCGAAATCAAGGAGCGCTACAACGGCCCCGCCAAGATCGAGGACATCCAGAACCTCGTCGAGCACGCCCTGATCGACGCGCACCTGTACGACGTGGCGCGCGCCTACACCAACTACCGTCTCGACCGTGACATCCAGCGCGCCAAAGCCACCGATGTGAACGAGGCCGTGGCCCGCTTCATCAACCATGACCCGACGCTGATCCACGAGAACGCCAACAAGGACTCCAACGTCTACGCCACCCAGCGCGATCTGCTGGCGGGCGCCGTCTCCAAGGCCGCCGCGTTCAACATGCTGCCCCCGGCGGTCTCCAACGCCCACATGAAGGGCGACATCCACTTCCACGACGCCGACTACTCGCCGTTCACCGCCCAGTCGAACTGCTCCCTGCCGAACTTCTGGGACATGCTCGCCAACGGCTTCACGCTCGGCAACGCCCCGATGGCCTCGCCGAAGTCCATCGCCATCGCCGCTACCCAGATCACCCAGATCATGAAGGACGTGGCCTCCAGCCAGTACGGCGGCCAGACCGCCAACCGCGCCGACGAGCATCTGGCCCAGTATGCCCGCAAGGACTACGAGAAGTTCCTCGAGGAGGCACGCGAGACCATTCCCGACGGCATGCCGGTGGAATTCGCCCGTCGCCAGGTCGAGAACGCCAAGAAGAACGAGCCGGCCAAGCTGCACTTCGGCTCCCGCGAGCCGCTGCCGATGGACACCCCGTTCCATACCGATGTGGACGAGCTCGAGCAGGAGCGCGAGATCCTCGCCAAGATCCGCACCCGCAAGGCCATCTACGACGCCATGCAGACCATGGAGTACCAGATCAACTCCAACCGCGTCTCCAACGGCCAGACCCCGTTCGTGACCGTCGGCTTCGGTCTCGGCACCGATTGGTTCTCCCGTGAGATCCAGCGTGCGATCCTGCTCAACCGCATCCGCGGTCTCGGCAAGGAACACCACACCGCCATCTTCCCGAAGCTCGTGTTCACCGTCAAGCACGGCGTGAACGCCGATCCGGGCGACCCGAACTACGACCTGAAGCAGCTGGCGCTCGAGTCCGCGACCAAGCGCATGTACCCGGACGTGGTCTTCTACGAGAACATCGTCAAGATCACCGGCTCCTTCAAGGCCCCGATGGGCTGCCGTTCCTTCCTGCAGGGCTGGATCAACCCCGAGACCGGCAAGGATGAGGAGGATGGCCGCATGAACCTCGGCGTGGTCACGGTCAACGTGCCGCGCATCGCCATCGAATCCCACGGCGACAAGGCCCGCTTCTGGAAGCTGTTCAACGAGCGTATGGAGGTGGCCCACCAGGCTCTGCAGTTCCGCATCATGCGCTGCAAGGAGGCCACCCCGGTCAACGCCCCCACGCTGTTCCGCTTCGGCGCCTTCGGCCGCCTCGGCGCCAACGACAACGTGGACCAGCTCTTCAAGAACGAGCGCGCCACCGTGTCGCTGGGTTACATCGGCCTCGCCGAGACCACCGCGGTCTTCTATGGCAAGAACTGGATTCGCGACCACGGCTGGGACCCGGAAGGCAAGGAGTTCGCGCTGTCCATCGTCAAGCGCATGAACGAGCTGTGCAAGCAGTGGAGCAAGGCCGAGGGCTACCACTACTCGGTGTACTCCACGCCGGCCGAGTCCCTCACCGACCGCTTCAACCGCATGGACCGTGAGAAGTTCGGCCACATCGAGGGCGTGACCGACCACGACTTCTACACCAACTCGTTCCACTACCCGGTGTGGCTCCAGCCCACCCCGATGGAGAAGCTCAACTACGAGAAGGACTTCCCGTACTACGCCTCCGGCGGCTTCATCAACTACTGCGAGTACCCGTGCCTGCAGGACAACCCGAAGGCGCTCGAGGCTGTGTGGGACTACGCCTACAACATCGGCATCGGCTACCTCGGCACCAACACCCCGATCGACCACTGCTTCGTGTGCGGCTTCCAGGGCGACTTCGAGCCCACCGAAGAGGGCTTCAAGTGCCCTGAGTGCGGCAACTCCGACCCGGATAAGTGCAACGTGACCAAGCGCACCTGCGGCTACCTTGGCAGCCCGGTCCAGCGCCCGATGGTGCACGGCCGTCACGAGGAGATCGCCCACCGCGTCAAGCACATGAGCGGTGAGACCGGTCGCGTGACCTTGGACGACGGCACCACCCGCGAGTGGTTCGAAGAGGCCAAGTGATCCGTCGTGATTTCGCGCCCGATGAGACCGGGCGCGGTCCATCCGTGCCGTCCCATGGGCTCGCCAACGATCCGAAGGCGGGCCAATGGGACGGCCGGCGCATGTCCAAGCGCATGATCGCCGATTACAAGACCTTCATCGTCACCGACGGCGAGGGTGTGCGCAACTCCCTGTATGTCTCCGGCTGCCCGTTCCACTGTGTCGACTGCTTCAACGCCTCCATATGGGATTTCCGCGCCGGCCACGAATACACGCCCAAGCTTGAGGACAAGATCATCGACGATCTCAGGGCGCCTTGGGTGCAGGGCATCACATTCCTCGGCGGCGAGCCCATGCTCAACACGCCCGTGCTGGTGCCGCTGGCGCAGCGCATCCGTCGCGAATTCGGTCACACCAAGGACATCTGGTGCTGGACCGGCTACACATGGGAGGAGCTGATGCGTCCAGGGGAGACCCCGGACAAGCTTGAGCTGCTCCACCTCATCGACATTCTGGTGGACGGTCGCTACCTCAAGGACCAGAAGAACTCGCTGCTGCAGTTCCGCGGCTCGGCCAACCAGCGCATCCTCGACGTGCCGAAGTCTCTCGAGGCCGGCAAACCGGTCATCTGGGCCAAGCTCCACGATCAGGAGCGCGACATACCGGAAATCTACCTCAAGGACCGCGAGGCCGGCGAGGGCAGCCAAGCCTCCTGACGGTGGCGCGTCCATGATGCGTCATCGTCAGAAGGCCGCTGGGCGGATGATCATCGGGATGGAGTCTGCAGCGCCCATTTCCATGCGGGAATGACTTGTATGTCTCCGGTACTGGTATGAATGACGTCGTTCTCCCGTAGCGTGATGATAGTGCCGTTCACGCCGGACATGCGTTTCATGGTCTCTTCGAGCCCTCGGATTTCGCGTACCTTGGTCTTGGGGGCTGTCATATCCGCTGTGACTTGGATGGCGGAATATGGTTCGATGCCGAGTGCATCGCCTATGAGGAAATCCACTTTCTCCTGTTTGGCCGTAGGCATGGTCAATGAGGTGATGGAATCAGTGCGTCTTCCCGCCTGACGTCGGCGCAATTCCAGATAGACGGCGGTCTCCAGACGTTTGCCTACATCCTGTTGGTTCGCGCGCGAAACCGCATAGGCCAGACCGGGGTCTTCGGCGTAGATTTTCGGCACAGTGGTTGTATTGGGCTTAAGCGATGTAGTGTATTCGTTGAGCTCATAGCAGAGAAATGCCTGTTCCATAAGGTCGAGGATGCGCCGGGCTTTGTTCCAATATAGCTTGTATCCGACTTGTTCCAGCTGTGCGGTGAGTTTGTTGACGGCGAGTTCACATGCAGTGTTGCGTAACACGAACAGTGCAATTTGGTTGGCCAGGGCGATTTCCCCACGGCCCAACTGTTCGGCCACGTCTCTGGCCACGACGTCACGCATATAGCTTTGTAGCATATCGATACGTCCGGTATTGGGCAGTGTTTGCACACCCGGGAAGCCGCCTTCTATGAGGTAACGGTCAAATGCCGATTCCATGGCCGTTACGGTTTGTGCAGAGAAGGCGTTGCCGGTGTCGCTTGGCGCGTCGAGTCCGTGAAAATCGCAGTATTCACGGAATGAGAGGGGCAGCACTTCATGTGAGTACGATCGTCCACGGAATTGTGTGGCGATTTGTTCGCTGGACAGTTTGGATGACGATCCGGTGATGACTAAGGTGATTCGTTCGTGTTCGGCGAGTCGCTGGCAGAATCCCTGCCAGTGTTCGGTTTCCTGCACTTCGTCAAGGAAAAGGAATGCGCCTTGTTCGCGTGCGGTCGGACATTGTCTCCAATATTCCGTAACTACTTGATTGAGCGCATCGGGAGGCATGGGCTGGAGTCGTTCGTCAGCGAAGTTGAAATAGAGGATGCGCTCGCGTGCCGTTCCTGCGTCCAGCAGGTCGTTAATGAGTTGGAAGAGGTGGAATGTCTTGCCGCTGCGGCGCATCCCGGTGAGGATATGCACGAGATTGAACATCGCGGGCTCGGGTAATTCGTCGATGATCGGATGCCGTTTGACGGGGCGTGGGAAACGGTATTCCAGTGCTTCGCGCACGAGTGCGGGATAGTCGGGTGCGAAGTATTGTGCGGTTACTGCCATGATGCCGGACCTTTCCATCAGTGCACAAACTTCATAAATGATTTATGAAGATGGTATCATAATTTCATAAATACTTTATGAAGTCTGCTCTTTCTTTTCAGTGTTGTGTGCCGCGGCAAGCGCAGCCGATAAGCTTGGTTCTCCATGCAATGCCGGCAAACGGCGGCCAAATCGCAATACAATGCGAGGCTGGCGGTCGGCACTCAACGCCGCGCATTACACGTCATATCGGCGCGAACTGTGGCGTTACCGGCATTCCGTGAGCGAAATCACCCGGGCTGCGGGCTCGTTGGGAAGGTGGTCGGACTATTCTGAAGCCATGAAGTAGCCGGGCGAAGCCGTCCGCAGTGCACCTGCCAGCCGTCCCGTGGCGGTCTCATGGTGCCCTGGGGGAGGGTGATTCCGGAGGACCAACGTAAGAGGAAAGCATGGTTGATACCGCATCGAACGCGACCGCAGACGTGACGAATGCGCCTGCGACGAACGCATCGAAGGGCGCCAAGCCCCTGCGTGTGGGGCTGGACATCGGTTCCACCACCGTCAAGGCCGTAGTGCTCGACCAGTCCGATTCCCTGGCCGAGACCCTGTTCTCCGATTACCGACGTCATCATGCCAACGTGCGCGCCACCGTGGCGGGTCTTCTGGTGGACATCCATAAGAAGCTCGAGGAGCTCGGCCGCGGCGACGAGCCGATTCGCCTCGCCATCACCGGCTCCGGCGGCCTCGCGCTCGCTGACAACATGCATGTGCCGTTCATCCAGGAGGTCATCGCCGAAACCGAGGCGATTGACAAGGAATACCCGCAGGCGGACGTCATCATCGAGCTCGGCGGCGAGGATGCCAAGATCACGTACCTGAAGCCCACGCCCGAACAGCGCATGAACGGTTCGTGCGCGGGCGGCACCGGCGCATTCATCGACCAGATGTCCACCCTGCTCGACACCGATGCGGCCGGCCTCAACGAGATGGCCAAGAGCTACCAGAACCTGTATCCGATCGCATCACGATGCGGCGTGTTCGCCAAGACCGACCTCCAGCCGCTCATCAACGACGGCGCGGCCAAGCCCGACCTCGCCGCCTCCATCTTCACCGCCGTGGCCACGCAGACCATCGCCGGCCTCGCCTCCGGCCGCCCGATCCACGGCACCGTGATCTTCCTCGGCGGCCCGCTGTTCTTCATGTCCGAACTGCGCGCGGCTTTCCAGCGCGCACTCGAAGGCAAGGTGGACGAGTTCATCGTGCCCACCAACGCCCACCTGTACGTGGCGTTCGGCGCGGCGCTGCAGGCCGACATCGACACCGACGACGAAGGCCATCATTTCGAGGCCCGCACCTGCGCCGACATCCTGAAGCGCCTGGAGGAGCTGGAGAACCTGCCCTCCAACACTCCCACCATGCCGCCGCTGTTCCCCACCGAGGCCGACCGTGAGGCGTTCAACCAGCGCCACCACCGCGAGCACGTCCACATTGGCACGCTCGAGGGCGCGCACGGCCCGCACTTCCTGGGCATCGACGCCGGCTCGACCACCATCAAGGCCACGCTCGTCAACGACGACCGCGAGATTGTCTGGTCCTCCTACGCGAACAACGAGGGCAGCCCGCTGACGGCCGCCATCAACATCGTCAAGAAGATCCAGTCCGAACTGCCGGAAGGCGCGTGGATCGCCCGCTCCTGCGCCACCGGCTACGGCGAGGGCCTGATCACCACCGGTCTGCATCTGGACGAGGGCGTGGTGGAGACCATGGCCCACTACCGCGGCGCCGAAATGGTGAGCCCCGGCGTCACCGCCGTCATCGACATCGGCGGTCAGGACATGAAGTATCTGGCCATCACCGACGGCGTGATCGATTCGATCGCCGTCAACGAGGCCTGCTCGTCCGGCTGCGGTTCGTTCCTGCAGACCTTCGCCATGTCCATGGGCCTGACCATCCAGGAGTTCACGCAGAAGGCGCTCGCCTCCACGCATCCGGTGGATCTGGGTTCGCGTTGCACCGTGTTCATGAACTCCTCCGTCAAGCAGGCGCAGAAGGAAGGCGCCTCCATCGAGGACATCGCCGCCGGCCTGTGCTATTCCGTGGTGCGCAACGCCCTGTACAAGGTCATCAAACTGCGTGATTCCGGCGAACTCGGCGATACCGTCGTGGTCCAGGGCGGTACGTTCCTCAACGACGCAGTGCTGCGCGCGTTCGAGCTGCTCACCGAACGCGAGGTGACCCGTCCGAACATCGCCGGTCTGATGGGCGCGTTCGGCGCAGCCCTGACCGCCCGTATGCACTACGAGGATGTGGCGGATGACACGCATGAGCATGTACTGGCCGACGGCGGTTCGGTCGAGGCTGCGGCTGAGGTTCCCGCCGACCAGGCCGGCGCGACCGCGACCAACGCTGCCGCAACCGCCGAAGGCCACGACAACGAGGTGATCGTCAACGGCGTGCACCACACCGCCAGCTCCATCCTGACCGGCGACGCGCTCGACAACCTGTCCATGACCACCGAACGCGACGTGTGCAAGCTGTGCCAGAACCACTGCAAGCTCACCATCACCACGTTCGCCGACGGTTCGCGCTACGTGACCGGCAACCGCTGCGAACGCGGAGGCGACGCCAAGAAGAAGCGCTCCGACCGCCCGAACCTGTACGACTACAAGTACAAGCGCTGCTTTGCCTACCGGCGTCTGACCGACAAGAAGGCCACCCGCGGCGAAATCGGCATCCCGCGCGCGCTCAACATGTACGAGAACTACCCGTTCTGGTTCACGCTGCTCACCTCGCTCGGCTTCAAGGTGATGATTTCCGGCCGCAGCTCCCATGAGCTGTTCGAGACCGGCATCGAATCAATCGCCTCCGAGAACATCTGCTACCCGGCCAAGCTCGTGCACGGCCATATCAAGTGGCTCCTCAACAAGGGCATCAAGACCATCTTTTACCCGTGCGTCTCGTACGAGGAGAACCTCGTGCCGAACACGGACAACCACTACAACTGCCCGGTCGTGGCCAACTACCCGCTGGTGGTCGGCGCGAACATGCCCGAGCTGCGCGACCCGGACGTGCGCTACATGCACCCGTACTTCAACCTCGCCAACCACGAGCTCATGGTCGACCGCATCGTCGAGGAGTTCGCGTGGGCCAACGTCACGCGCGAGGAGGCCGAAACCGCCGTCAAGGCCGCCTACGCCGAGGACAAGGTCTTCAAGCACGACGTGCAGCAGGAGGGTCTGGCCGCGCTCGCCTACATGAAGGAGCACAACTGCCGCGGCATCGTGCTCGCCGGCCGTCCCTACCACATCGACCCCGAGATCAACCACGGCATCCCCGAGACCATCTGCGCGCTCGGTATGGTGGTGCTCTCCGAGGACTCGATCTGCGAGCTGCAGCCGGGGGAGAAGCTCAACCTCACCGAGTTCCTCTCCGAAGGCGAGGCCGACCCGCGCGCCAAGAACGCCGCCGGGTTCCGGCACGTCGGCGACCGCACGGTGACCAAGATGCCGCTACGCGTGACCAACCAGTGGGCCTACCACTCCCGTCTGTACGCGGCCGCGCACTTTGTGGCCTCCTATCCGGGCCTCGAGCTCGTGCAGCTCAACTCCTTCGGCTGCGGCCTCGACGCCATCACTACCGATCAGGTGGCCGAGATCCTCGCGGACAAGGCCGACGTGTACACGCTGCTCAAGATTGACGAGGTCTCCAACCTCGGCGCGGCGAAGATTCGTCTGCGCTCGCTCAAGGCCGCCGTGGAGGAACGCGAATCCAACAAACGCCGCGAAGAGCGGGCCACCCGCGCGCTTGCCGCCGGCGCCGCTGCCGGTGCGATTGCCGGCGTTGACAAGCATGATCAGGCGCTGCTGGACGACAAGGCGATTGCAGCGAAGTCCGCCGAAGTCGAACAGCGACTCGAGGCCCAGCGCAAGGCTCAGGCCAAGGCCGAGGCCGATCTGGCCGCCGCCAAGGCCGCGCTCGCCGAGGCGCAGGCCGCCGTGGAAGCGGCCGAAGCCAAGGTCAAGGCCGAATCCGAACAGGCGCGGTCCGCAGCCGGTGCCGCAGCTGTCGGTCCCAAGCCGATGGGCTTCCGCAAGACCGGCTCCAAGGCCCCCACGTCGGGTCGTCAGGTGCTGCTCGACACCACGATGGCCGCCAATCCGAAGCTCACCAAGTCCATGCGCGAGGCCTCCCGCAAGGCGGCCGAGCGTGACATCAAGGCCGCCGTGGACGCCCGGAACGTGCTGTCCGGCTCCGACGGCACCGTGAACGAGCCGCAGGCCGGCGCCAAGAATACCAAGGCCAAGCAGGGCAAGTCCGGCCACAACAACGCCACGATGTCCCGCTATGCGCACCGCCAGAAGTTCCTCAAGAACATGAAGCGCGACTACACCATCGTGGCTCCGCAGATGAGCCCGATCCACCTGTCGCTGGTGGAGGCGGTCATCCGCTCCGGCGGCTACAAGTTCGACGTGCTCAAGCACGCCAGCCGCAGCGACGTGGAGACCGGCTTGAAGTACGTCAACAACGACGCCTGCTACCCGGCCATCATGGTCATCGGCCAGCTCGTCGATGCGATTCTCGAAGGCAAGTACGATCCGGACCATGTGGCGCTCGCCATCACCCAGACCGGCGGCATGTGCCGCGCGACCAACTACTTCGGACTCATCCGCAAGGCCCTGATCGACGCGGGATACCCGCAGATTCCAATCATCGCCATCTCCACGCAGGGTCTCGAGGACAATCCCGGCTTCAAGGCCACCGTGCCGATGCTGCACCGTGCGGTCAAGGCGCTGATTCTGGGCGATCTGCTCATGAAGTGCCTGTACCGCGTGCGCCCGTACGAGGTGGAGCAGGGCTCGGCGAACAAGCTGTATGAGCAGTGGGATGTGATCGTGCGCGAGACCATCGAGCATCACGGTTATTCGAAGACCGCGGCGAAGACCCCGTGGCTCAAGAAGGGTTGGCTGCCGTACGGTACGCTCGCCAAGGAGATCGTCAAGTCCTTCGATGCTTTGCCGCTCAAGGATGTGCCGCGCAAGGTGCGTGTCGGTGTGGTGGGCGAGATTCTGGTCAAGTACCAGCCTGACGCGAACAACCATGTGGTCGACGTCATCGAATCGCAGGACTGCGAGGCCGTGGTGCCCGGCATCATGGAGTTCATGACCACCAAGCCGTACATCACCGACTGGAACGAGCACAACCTCGGCATGGGCGGTAACCAGTTCGCCTACGCTGTCATGCGGTGGGGCCTCGACCGCTACTTCGCGCCGATCAACGCGGCTCTGGACCTCTCGCACGGCAAGTTCCGCCGCGACGAGCCGATGCCGGAGCTCGTCAAGAAGGCCGCGGAGGTCACCTCAATCGGCGTGCAGGCCGGCGAGGGCTGGCTGCTCACGGCCGAGATCCTCGAGCTCATCGAGCAGGGATGCCCGAACGTGATCTGCGCGCAGCCGTTCGCCTGCCTGCCCAACCATGTGACCGGACGCGGCATGTTCGGCAAGATCCGCCGACTGCACCCGCAGGCCAACATCGTCTCCATCGACTACGATCCGGGCGCCTCCGAAGCCAACCAGCTCAACCGCATCAAGCTCATGATCGCGGCGGCCAAGAAGGCCCACAACGCCAAGTTCGCCGACGCCGGCGAACCGCAGGGCTTCACCGCCGCCGACTGATTCAGGCCCCGAGGTCTGTCCCGAGGCTACCGGTTATAGCCGGCTGAGATTAGGTACTGCCGCTGTTGGATTGGTGGGTGGTGTCTCCCGACACACTCAAGGCCGTTCGGTCGAGCTTACGGTCGGGAGACACCACCCACCAATCCAACAGCTTCCTTATGAAGCGGTATCACCCCTTGGCTCCCTTCTCCGAGGGAAGCTGTCGCGCAGCGACTGAGGAGACGTACCCCTCCTTCCGGGGGCAAAGTTGTATTTATCATCAAGTTTGCCCCCCCGGAACGGACTATTGTCACCGTCCTGGGCGGCATCGCTCTTTCTGGCTTCCCTCTCTGAGGGGAGCTGTCGCGCAGCGACTGAGGGGAGTCGTCGCCGTCTCATCCGCGAGCGGTTGCACAAATGAACCCGTGACGCGTCAGAGGGGACACCAAACCCACTCCCAACCCCAAGCGGAGCCTGCTATCGGTTTTTCGTATAGCGGATTCGTGGGCGTTCGGGCGCGGCCGTAAGCCTGCTCGCATACGATACCAATCATGGTTACCCCGAGAATTAGTTATGCGCACCTGCTGGCCAAGCCGAACCCCAAGCATGTGGACAGTCTGCTGAAGTTCTTCGAGAACGGCCGCTCCCAGCGCGGCACTGGCGGATTCGGCGTGGAGATCGAGCATCTGCCCGTGCACAACGGCACCGATACCGCCGTGAGCTACTACGAGCCGAATGGTATCGAGGCGTTGCTCAAGAGGCTCGCCCCCTACTACGACGAGGAGAAGGAGTACTGGGAGAACGGGCATCTGGTCGGATTGGGCCGCCCCGGCGTGGCCGTCTCACTCGAGCCCGGCGGCCAGGTGGAGACCTCGATTGGCATCCTCAAGCAGCCGAGCGACCTCGTGGCCCTGTACTCGAAGTTCCGCCGTGAGGCCGATCCGATCCTGAAGGACCTCGGCTTCCGTCTCGTCAACTACGGCTACCAGCCCAAGTCCAGCTTCGTGGACGTGCCCGTGAACCCCAAGGACCGCTATGACGCGATGACCGATTATCTGGGCCGCGTGGGCGAATTCGGACCGTGCATGATGCGTTGCTCCGCCTCCACCCAGGTGAGCATCGACTACGTGGACGAGCGCGACGCCATCGACAAGCTGCGCCTCGGCACGGTGATCGGCCCGATTCTGGCGTACTATTTCCGCAACACCCCGTACTTCGAGGGTGAGATCAACCCATACCCGCTGCTGCGCCAGCGCATGTGGGACTTCCTCGATTTCCAGCGCACCAACGTGATCCCCGGACTGTTCGACCCGCGCTTCGGCTGGGAGGACTACGCCATCGACGTGCTTTCCACGCCGCTTATGTTCGCCGACCTGACCCACACGCCCGAGGCGGTGGCCTCCGGCGCCAGCCCCAAGGAGCTGCATCGCCCGGCCTTCCGCGAGAATGCCGGCGAGGTGTACCCGGACCGCGAGCTCAATCCGTACGAGATCAACCACATCATCTCCACGCACTTCAACGACGTGCGCCTCAAGAACTTCATCGAGCTGCGCCATTGGGATTCGCTGCCCATCGAGCGCGCCGAGCGCCTGACGGAGATCATCTCCTCGCTGTTCTACATTCCCGAGAACCGCGACCGTCTCGAAAGCTACTTCGACGGCATTCGCGAGGAGGACGTGTTCGAGGCCAAGGCCAATATCCAGGCCCACGGCCGCGAGTCGTCGCCGTACGGTCAGCCGCTCGAGTTCTGGAAGGAGTTCCTCGGCCTCGAGGGTCTGCTTGCCGACATCCCCGGCGACCCGAACCATCCGGACGTGTTCCAGGAGTAAGACGGTCCCGGAAGCACAGATAACGCGGCGCTCCCGCCCGGAGCTTCCGGATATCGCCCGGGCTTGTCCGGAGCGGCGGCCCCGGCAATAGGGTGCGCTATCGAATCGGCCTGCGGAGTTGGTCAATCCAATCGCCGCAGGCCGATGGCTTATTTTGGGAGCCATGAGAGGCCGGTGTGAACCTGTAAACGCGCAGATTGCGCTGTATTGCGCTGTATTGCGTTGGATTGCGCACTCACCGGGCCTATGCCGTTCGACCCACGCCGCAGCGGTGACGGGTGTAGCGCACGCGGACCCGTCCGTCGGCGGTATGGCTGCCCCAGATCTCACAGACTGTGGCATGCGGCCATTTGTTCGGATCGTTGCGGGCGACCATCGCCAGCGCGTCATCGAAACAGGCCGTCAATGATTCGCGTTCGATGACCTGTCCCTCGGCGGGGCCTCCGGTGGGGTGGAAGACGGTCAATGAGGGGTCGAATCCGAAGTCGGGTGAATCGACGGAATCATCGCCGGCATGTGACGCGTCGTTGATTGGTACGGTGCGGTTGTCGGTTGGGCTGATGTCCTGATCTGGCTCCTTTCCGGTTCCCGCCGCGCCGGGTATTGCCATGTCAATCCCCGTTGCGTCAATCCCCGTCATAGCGCTTTCCGCCGCGTCACTTCGTGGCTCCCCAATCCCCGGCTCGAACTGCTGATAGGCATAGGCTCGCCCCTCGCGACAATCGATGATGATGCCACGCCGCAGCAGTCTCGGCAATCCCGCCTCGCGCACCGCCGTGCGCAGCAACGTCATCGCGCGCAGATACGGCTTCAACACGAACGGTCCGCCGTAGTACGGCCACGGCCGGCCCACCATCCATGTGGGCGGCAGATCGGAGCGCACCACGCCGTCCGCCGGCGTGCGGGCCTTGCGCGTCATTTCGCCCAGATAGTCATTGAGGCTGGTCTCCAACGTGCGCAGCCGTGCGATTTCCCGCGCCACACGATCGTGGCCGATCTCCATCAACGCCCGCCAGTCGAGCGAGCCGTCGGTCTGGTGGAAAGTCTCGATGGAATCCAGCGGCACACCCGCCTCAAGACATAACCGGATCACATCCATCTCCAGCAGCTGGTCCGGCGCGTAATAGCGGTATCCGGTGCGCGGGTCGGTTTCGATCGGCGCCAGAATGCCGTGCGCATCGTAATAGCGCAGCGCCTTCGTACTCACGCCATCCAGCTTGGCCACCTCGCCGATGGTCAGCAGATCGTCGTCGTCCCGCATCGAAAACCTCCTCGATGGCCGTGCCATGCAAATCCCCGGTGGTCCCGTATCCTACGGTATCCCGTATCCCATATCCCGGCGCTGCCGTCTTTGGCAGAATCGCCGGCGCGACCGTCTCGGATTTGACCTTGCCCTCGGGGCAATGTTTAGCATCGCAGCTGTCGAAAACCGAACGTCATCACGGCTGATGGCGCGGCAAATCGGGAGAACGGCGCGCATGGACGCACGCCGGACATACCACAGGAGGTTCGTAATGACGGATGAACGAACGGATGGCGGCTGGCTGGGGATTGCCGGCGACGTATGCGTCGTGACCGGCGCGGTGGGCGGCATGGGCACGGCCATCGCAGCCGAACTCGCGCACGCCGGAGCCAGACTGGCGCTGGTGGACATCAGCGAGGAGCACACGGCGGCGTATGCGGCGCAGCTGGCGGCCGAATACGGCGTGGACGCGCACGGCTACGGCTGTGACGTCTCGGATGCGGACGATGTGGAGATCCTCAGGAACAGGATCGTCGAGGATTTCGGCACAGTGGATGTGCTCGTCAACACGGTCGGCATCCTGCGCTTCGCCCCGCTCGAGGACCTGCCGCTCGCCGACTGGAAGGACGTCATCAACGTGAACTTGACCGGCGCGTTCATCCTCTCGCAGGCATTCGGCAAGGTGATGCTCGAGCACAAGTCCGGCCGCATCGTGCACATCTCCACGGTCGCGTCCCACTCGCCCGAAACCTTCTCCGGCGCGTATTCGTGCGCCAAGGCCGGCCTTGGCATGCTCTCCAAGATGATCGCCGCCGAATGGGGGCCGTTCGGCATCCGCTCCAACTGCGTGTGCCCGTGCTTCGTGAAGACGCCGATGAGCGCCTCGTTCTACGCCGACCCGAAGGTGACCGAGGAGCGCGAACGGCTCATCGCCTCCCGCCGTATCGGCGAGGTGCAGGACATCGCCAATGCCGTGGCGTTCCTGGCGAGCCCGCGGTCCGATTTCGTCAACGGTGACGAAATCAGCGTGGACGGCGGATTCCATCTCATGATGGGCGATCTGACGCCCAAGCCGGGCGGCCGCCGACAGTTCGCCATCAACTCCCTCAAGCAGCGCGGTCTGCTGTAAGGCCACCGAATCCACGATACCGGCGTCGCGATTCGCCATGATTCGCGCGATTTTCCGCGATGCCGTGACGCCGGACGTCGTAATCCCACGACATCACAACCGCAGAAAGCAGCAACCATGACTTCCACCAAAACCACCACACACGAGCCGAACCGATACGGCATCCTGACCGCGGCATTCGTGGTCATGTTCTTCGTGGCCTCGATCGCGCTGTTCAGCGTGTTCCTGAACCCGCTGTCCGAACAGCACGGCTGGAGCACCGCCGAGGTGAGCCTGTCCTACTCTATCTTCCAGACGGTCATGGCCGTCACCGGCATCTTCTCCGGGCGCATCTGCGACAAGTTCGGCCCGCGCACCGTGATGCTCGTCGGCGGTTTCGTGTTCGGCCTGGGCTGGTTTCTCACCGGCATGGCCGACAGCCTGCCGATGCTCTACATCTGCCACGGCCTGATCGCCGCCATCGGCAATGGCCTCGTGTACAACCCGGCCCTGACCACCGCGCAGCGCTGGTTCCCGGACATCCGAGGCAAGGCTTCCGGTATCCTGCTGGCCGCCGCCGCGATCGGCCCGGCCACGCTCGCCCCGGTGGCCAACGCCCTGTCCGGCGCGTTCGGGGTGTCCAATGCGCTGAAGATCCTCGGCGTGATTTTCTGGGTGACCATCACGTTGGGCGCGCTGTTCGTGCAGCCGGCGCCGGCCGACTACCGTCCGAAGGGTTGGAATCCGCCCGTCGTGGATAAGCCCGCGCCGGTTGCCGAGGCCACGAAGTCCGACGACGACGGCAGTTTCGACGTCAAGGCCATGCTCTCCTCGCCGCGTTTCTATGTGCTGCTCGCCGTCTACGCGATGGCCGCCTCCTCCGGCACGATGCTCGTGGGCGCCGTCTCCTCGATCTCTCAGGAGCACGTCGGCGCGGTGGGCACCATGACCGCCGCGGCGTTCGGCGCGATGGCCGTGTCCATCTCCACCATCTCCAACTTCCTCGGCCGCCTGACGTTCGGCGCGCTGTACGACAAGTTCGGCGCGTTCAAGTGCCTGTCCATCATGCTGGTGGTCACTGCGCTCGCCATGATCGCCATGTCCTTCGCATACAACGCCGTGTTCTTCGTGGCGTGCGTGATCGTGCTCGGCTTCGCGTTCGGCGCGCTGCTGGTGATCTACCCGCCGCTGACCGGCGAGACCTTCGGCACCAAGCATCTGGGCGTCAACTACGGCATCATGTTCCTCGGCTACGCGCTCGGCGCGTGGATCGGGCCTCGCCTCGCCACCGGACTGCATTCGGAGGCGTACGGCTACCGCATGGCGTTCTACGCGGCCGCCGGCATCACGCTCGCCGGACTGGTGATCGTACTGCTGCTCGCCGCCCGGGTCCGGAAGGCCGGCACGATGATGCCGGTCCGCAAGTAGACGGGTGCGCTCGCGCGCCGTGGGGAGATCATCGGAACACGTCAATCACGCATAATCACGCGTCAAATCACCCATCAATCACACATCCAAGAACGATCAAGGAGACTCCAATCATGACCGACCAACTTCGACTGGCCGTCATCGGCGCAGGCGCCATGGGCCGCGACCATATCCGTTACATCCAGGACGATCCGGACGCCCGGCTCGTGGCCATCGCCGATCCGATGCCCGCCGCCGAGCAGACGGCCAAGGACGCCGGCGTGCCGTGGTTCGCCGATTACCGAGAGATGCTCGACTGCACCGCGCTCGACGGCGTGGTGATCGCATCCCCGAACAACCTGCATGTGCCGATGGCCCGCGACACGGTGGCGCACGGCATCCCGACGCTTGTGGAGAAGCCGATCAGCGACGATCTGGATGACGCCCGCGCCTTCGCCGACGAGGCCCGCGCCTCCGGCGTGCCCGTGTTGGTGGGTCAGCACCGCCGGCACAACCCCAAGGTGCGCCGTGCCAAGGAGATCATCGAATCGGGCGCGTTGGGACGAATCGTCACCGTCGCCGTGCTGTACAACCTGTACAAGCCGGACACCTATTACGACATCCCGTGGCGCCGGGCCAAAGGCGCCGGCCCGATTCTGGTGAACATGGTGCATGACGTGGATCTTATGCGCTACCTCATCGGAGAGCCGGTGGAGATCCAAGGCATGTCCGCCAATGCCGCGCGCGGATTCGAGGTGGAGGACTCCGCCGTGGCCACCGTGCGGTTCGAGTCCGGAACGCTCGGCACCATCACCCTCTCCGATTCCGCGGCAAGCCCGTGGAACTGGGAATCCACCGCACGCGAGAACCCGTTCTTCGCCCCGTATGACACGGACGCCTACTACATCATGGGCACCAAGGCGTCGCTGTCGTTGCCTCGGCTGCATCTGTTCTCCCATGCGGGCGGCGTGAGCGACTGGACCAAGCCGTTCACCTGCGAGGTGCAGGGCGTGCGCGAAGGACTGCCGCACCGCCTGCAGCTCAGGCATTTCGAGCGGGTGATCCGTGGTGAGGAAGCGCCGCTGGTCACGCCGGAGGACGCCATCAAGACCCTTGAGGTGCTTGCCGCCGTCAAGCAGGCCGCGGACGGCGGTGGCCTCGTGCGGCTGTAGCCGCCGGCACCCGAAGTACAGACTTCCCCGTCCGCCGCGACGCGGTCGGGGAACAGGGGCGTGGGATGGGCCGTCCGGGCGAGGTTTTGCCGGGCGTAGCTGTTCGCCCTATCCAACACCCTGTATGAAAGCCAGTATATCGAGCGGTTATTCGATATACTGGTTTTCATGGTAGCAACGAAGCAGAGACGAGTGCGTAAGAGTCCGGAGGAGCGGCGCGCGGAGATTGCGCAGGCCGCAGTGCGTCTGGTGGGGGAGAAGGGCTACTACGGCACGTCCCTGAAGGATGTGGCCGACGCCGTGGGTATGAGCCAGCCCGGACTGCTCCATTACATCGGCAATAAGGAAGGCCTGCTGTCGATGCTCATCACCGATAACTACGACGTATTCGGTACGCCGGACGATTTCATGGCCTCCGGCCTGCCCGGCAGCGACCCCGACCGGCTGCTGTTCCCCGCCTATCTGCGTTATCTGGTGCGCTACAACGCGCAGCGGCGCGAGCTGGTGGCGCTGTACATCGCGCTGGAGGCCGAGGCGATGGGGCCCGACCATCCGTTGCACGAGTATTTCGATGGCCGCCCGCAGGAGGTCTGGGACCATTACTCCCGCTATCCATGGTGCATTCCGCCTCAGATGGGCTCGTGGGAGGATTCCATGAAACCGCTGGTGCGCCGGTGCATCGAGGCCATGGACGGCGTGCAGCTGCGCTGGATGCGCAATCCGCCGGTGGACCTGTACGACGAATGGCTGGCGTTCGAGGAGCTGCTCTTCCCCTCACCGATGTGGGACAACTATCGGTGATCCGAGTGTGGGCCGGATTTGGGTCGTAGTCGATTCGAGGCCGGCCTCGGGCCTTGGCCGAGACTGATTCAGGGAACTGCGGCTAACTCCGGTCTAACAAATCGTAGATATCGTGATTGCGACACGCCGATGTGCCGTATGTAAGCGAAGAAACGTTGATTTTTTGCTGGTTTCTATAACGAATAACCGTTAGATAATGACTTGACAGAGTGGCGCAGGCGAGAGTATTCTCAAAGCTATCTAACGAACGTTAGGTATGTCAGGGAAGGCAAATCAACAAGGTAAGGTTCAAAGATGAGTGATGCAATGACCGCCTCCGCCGAAGAGCGTTTTGCGGCATACAATGCGAACATCGCCGCGGCCGGCAAGGACCCGTCGCTGTCCCCCGAGACCGGCAAACAGATGGACAAGGCCACGCTGTTCCGCTTCGGCGCTGGCTTCCTGGTCTTCGGTCTGCTGTGGATGAGCGGTCTGGCCATCGTGTCGGCCGTGCTGCTCACCAAGCACCTGCAGAACATCTTCGGCCCGGACGTGGAGGGCCTGACCGGCGTGATCAACGCCTGCACCGCCGTGGCCTCGCTGGTCTCCAACCTGCTGTTCGGCACCCTGTCCGATCGCTCCCGCTCCAAGTGGGGACGCCGCACGCCGTTCATCGTGCTGGGCGCGGTCCTCGGCGGCGTAACCCTGTTCCTTACCGGCATGGTGTCGAACGCCGTGGCCATCACCATCATCTACTGCCTGTGCATGTTCGGCCTCAACGCCATGATCGCGCCGCTGGTGGCCATGATCTCCGACCGCATCCCGATGAACGTGCGCGGCACGATGTCTGCCTTCTTCGGCGCCGGCCAGACCTGCGGCGCCCCGATCGGCACCCTCATCGGCTCCGCTTTCATCCTGAAGCCGTTCCCGGGCTTCATCCTCGCCGGCGTGCTCATGTTCCTCGGCGGCATCGTCGCCGTGCTCATCGTGCCGAAGGAATCCTCCGCCGACTTCCTGCCCAAGGACGAAGGCAAGGCCACCGATGTGCTCCGCAGCTTCATTCCGCCGAAGTTCTCCACCGCCCACGACTTCTACAAGGCGTTCGCCGGCCGTCTGTGCATGCTGCTGAGCTACCAGATGATCACCGTCTATCAGCTGCTCATCTTCCAGAAGTACATCGGCCTCGACGACACGGCCGCCGGCGCCGCCATGGCCACCATGTCCGTGATCACCATGGTCGTCTCGCTGGGTGGTTCCGTGGTCGCCGGCCCGATTTCCGACGTTATCGGCCGTCGCAAGCTGCCCGTCATCGCCGCCTCCGTGCTGTTCGCTATCGGTATGGCCATGCCGTGGCTCATGCCGACCACCATGGGCATGTTCCTGTACGCCGGCATCGCCGGCCTCGGCTACGGCGTCTACTCCTCCGTGGACCAGGCCCTCAACGTGGACGTGCTGCCGAACAAGGAGGAGGCCGGCAAGGACCTTGGCGTGCTCAACCTCGCCACCACGCTCGGCCAGATGCTCGGCCCGGTGCTCATGTCCGTGATCACCGTGACCCTCGGCTACGCCGCCGCCTTCCCGATCTCCATCGTGTTCGCGCTGCTCGGCTGCGTGTTCATCATGATGATCAAGGGCGTCAAGTAAGCGATTCCTACACACGCCGATTACGCGCCGGCCGGGCGGCTGCCAGCAGTCGTCCGCCAGCCATAGCCGTACAGTCGTACGTCACAGTCGTGCGGGCCGTCTTCCTCCTCCTTGCGGCCCGCGCGACACCTTCCTCTTCCTCCCCCTATCAGTTACGATGTGCCGGGCCGGTCCGATTCAGGCCAGTCCGGCTCATCGTTTCCGAAGTATTCGCTTCAGGTCGTCGCGTGACTTATCGAAGGCCTGACAACGCCCCTGACATTCGACCTACGATAGGCGTATCCAACCAGCCCCCAACCAGCCTCCCCAACCAGCCCATAGCGCAAAGGAACCATTGATGACCAAGACCAGCGTGGACCGCATTCTGTTCGGCGCGGCCTATTATGACGAATACATGCCTGCAGGCGCTGACCGCATCGAAACCGATATGCGGATGATGGAGTCGGCCGGCATCAACGTGATCCGCATCGCCGAATCGACCTGGAGCACATGCGAGCCGCAGCCCGGCGTCTTCGACTTCAACCATGTGGACCACGCGCTGGACGCCGCCGCCCGTCATGGCATCGCCGTGATCGTGGGTACGCCCACCTACGCCGTGCCCGCCTGGCTCGTGCGCCTGCATCCTGACGTGCTCGCCGTGACGCCGAACGGCCCGGGCAAGTACGGCCCGCGTCAGATCATGGACATCGTCAACCCCGCCTACCGTTTCTACGGCGAGCGCGTGATCCGCCGGCTCATCGAGCATGTGGCCAGCCATCCGGCCGTCATCGGCTATCAGGTGGACAACGAGACCAAGTACTACGATTCCGTGAGCCCGGAAATACAGGCGCTGTTCGTCAAATACCTGCGCGAGAAGTTCCACGATGATCTGGACCAGCTTAACGCCCACTTCGGTCTCGACTACTGGTCCAACCGCGTGGACGCATGGGAGGACTTCCCGGACGTCACCAACTCCATCAACCAGTCGCTGCGTGGCGAATTCGACCGGTTCCGTCGCGCGCAGGTCGCCGAATTCCTGGCCTGGCAGACGGGTATCGTGCGCGAATACGCCCGCGAGGACCAGTTTGTTACCCAGAACTTCGATTTCGAATGGCGCGGGTACTCGTACGGCATCCAGCCGGCCGTCGACCACTTCAAGGCGTCGGCCGCCGTGGACATCACCGGCGTGGACATCTATCATCCCACCGAGGACGACCTGACCGGCAAGGAAATCGCGTTTGGCGGCGACATGACCCGCTCCACCAAGAACGGCGCCAACTATCTGGTGCTCGAGACCGAGGCGCAGGGCCAGCACGGTTGGGTGCCGTTCCCCGGTCAGCTGCGCCTGCAGGCCTACTCGCACTTGGCCTCCGGTGCGGACATGGTCGAATATTGGCATTGGCATTCCATCCACAACTCGTTCGAGACCTACTGGAAGGGCCTGCTCTCGCACGACATGGAGCCGAACCCCACCTACGAGGAGGCCGGGGTGTTCGGCCGCGAGGTCGCGCGTCCGGAGGTCGGCGAGCGTCTCGTGCACCTCAGGAAGCGCAACAAGGTGGCCATCATGGTGTCCAACGAGGCGCTGTCCGCGCTTGACTGGTCGCGCGTGGAGACCGGTTTCCCGGACGGCGTCGGCGTGAACTACAACGACATCGTGCGCCGCGTGTACGACGCGCTGTTCGAACTCAACGTGGAATGCGACTTCCTGCCCGTGGACGCGCCCGGCGAACGGCTTGCGCAGTACGCGATGATTGTGACGCCGGCGCTGTACTGCGCGCCGGAGGAGACCATCGCACGCCTGCGCGGCTTCGTGGCCGGTGGCGGCCATCTGGTCTCCACGATGCGCTCGTTCGTCACCGACGACGAGGTGACCGTCTGGCATGACCGTGCGCCGCACGGCCTGACCGACGTGTTCGGCATGACCTACAACCAGTTCACCCGCCCGAAGGGCCGCGTGGGTGTGGCGTTTGCGGACGATGCCGCGCTCGCCGGCACGCCGGACGCGCAGGCCGAGGCGTTGATTGAGCTGCTGAAGGTCGGAGTGCTGGGTGGTGGCGCTGATGTGGCTGGTAGTGCTGTGGGCAGTGTCGCGGGCGATGCTGGTGGTGTGGGCGTGGGCGCTGGCGCTGGCGACGTCGAAACGGCCGGGATTTCGGACGATTCTGGTGCGGCGGGGTCGTCCGGCGTTGATGCGGCGGCCGTGACCGATTCCGGTGCCGGCCTTGCGATTGCGGCTGATTCCGTCACTGAAGTGCTGGCCCGCTACGGCCATTACGCATGGGAATCCTATGCTGCCGTGACCCGCCACGCATTCGGCAAGGGCAGCGCCGAATGGATCGGCACGCTGCTCGATGCCGATACGATGCGTGCCGTGATGCGCGAGGCTGTCGAGCATGCCGGGGTCGAGGGCGCTGGAGCGGCGCTCGCCGGCAAGGTTGTGGTCCGTCAGGGCGTGAACTCGGCGGGGGAGACGGTCACCTACCTGCTGAACTACTCCGCCGAGTCGGTCACCTTCGCCAGCCCGGTCGCCGGTTCGGTGGTCGTCGCCCCGCAGGTCATTGGCCATGACGGGCTGATCGACGAGGCCGCCTCCGCTTCGCTGGCCGTCCGCCCCGGTCTGCCCGTCGCGGCGGGCGACGAGCTCACCATCCCGCGCTGGAACCTCATAGTCATCGTCGGCTGAGCGCGCGTGGTACGTGGCCATGCGGCGTGGCTCCCGCGGCGTCGTCCCACGGTGTAGGGATTGTCCCACCGTGTAGGGAAATCCCCATGGTGTAGTAAATGACCCACGGTGTAGGGATGCAAAATGGCGGAATTCCGCCAAAACGCAAAAACCGCTCCCTACACCGTGGGCCGTTTACTACATGGTGGGCCATTCCCTACATGGTGGGGTGTTCGTCCTCGTCAGGCCGGTACTGGGGACGTCAATATGCGAAGAATCGCACGAATTCGGTGAAGCTACCCTTGTTCGACGCGTTCGGTGCGTACTTGTTTGATGAGCGTCGTCAGATCGTCTTCGTTGCGAAGTTCGACTTCGCTTGGCCTCGCGGGCATCGGTGGGAATGGTGATTTGACCTTTGGCAGTGATTTTGCCATGTTCATTACCATCGTCATAACAAGCTCCTGAAGTAATGTATTCCTTACTTGCATGGCAGCCGGTATTGCTGAAAAGAATATTTCCGGCACCATGTGGTCCCGTCGCATGTCGTATGCTCCGGACGCGCTGATGGGTGATTGGGATATTTCCCTGATTACTGAGTGGTAGGTAGATAGATTTATGCCGTGAGTGCGTTCCGCTCAAGACACGCTGGTTAAGTGAGCAAACTTTCTGCGTTATACTTTATCTAGTAGTTATTAGATAAATATCCGATAACGAACAGTCATCACAGATATAACTCAACGAAGAGTCGTGGGAATACGGTTTTGGCGCGCGGGTGTTTTGGTGCGCACGCAAAGCCGTGAACCCGCCCCACCATCTCCGTGAAACCAACGAAGGAGTCCACACCATGACCACATGGATCGCCACCACCCAGGACGCCAAGCTTATCGACCGCACGGCCGAACTGGCCGCCACCGGAGCGACCGCGGCGCCGGACCTGCAGCTGGACGGTAATGAGTACCAGAAACTGCGCGGCTTCGGTGGCTGCTTCAACGAGCTCGGCTGGCTGCCGTTGCAGACCGTGACCGAAGCCGAACGCGACCAGATCATCAAGGAGCTGTTCAGCCCCGACGAGATGAACTTCACGTTCAACCGCGCGCCCGTGGGCGCCAACGACTTCGCCGACCACTGGTACAGCTACGACGAGGTCGAGGGCGACTACGACATGGAGCACTTCTCCGTCGAACGCGATGAGGAGACCCTGATTCCGTACATCCACCGCGCGCAGGAATGGCAGCCGGATATGCGCCTGTTCTCGAGCCCTTGGTCCCCGCCGACCTGGATGAAGCGCCCGAAGGCCTACAACTACGGCCGTCTGATTCGCACGCCGGAGAACCTCAAGGCGTACGCGAAGTATCTGGTCAAGTATGTTCAGGCCTACGCCGAGCATGGCATCACCGTGAACCAGCTGCATGTGCAGAACGAGGTCTTCGCCGACCAGAAGTTCCCGAGCGCCCTGTGGGATTCCGATGCTCTGAAGGAGTTCATCCGCGACTACCTCGGACCGGCGTTCGATGAGGCCGGGCTCGACACCGACATCTGGCTGGGCACGCTCAACGGTCCGGAGGACATGAAGTGGACCGGCGGCGGCTACGGCATGGCCCTCAACAATTACAACCGTTTCGTGGACAACATCCTCTTCGATGACCGCGCCCGCCACTACATCAAGGGCATCGCCTACCAGTGGGCCGGACAGAACTGCATCGCCCGCACGCACGAATCGTGGCCGGAGATCGAGCTCATCCAGTCCGAGTCCGAGTGCGGCGACGGCCAGAACACTTGGGAATACGCCGAATACGTGTTCCACCTCATCAACCACTACATCCGCAACGGCGCCACCGCCTACACCTACTGGAACATGATCCTCGACGATCAGGATTCCACTTGGGGCTGGTGGCAGAACTCGCTGTTCACCATCACCGCCGATACGCACGAGGTGCGTCGCAATCCTGAATACTACGTGATGCGCCACTTCTCCAAGTACGTGCGTCCGGGCGCCGTGCTGCTGGGCACCACCGGTCACTTCAACTCGATGGCCATCGCCTTCCGCAACCCGGATGGCACGGTGGTCGTGGTGGCGCAGAACGCCCTTGAAACCGAGATGCCGTTCGAGTTCGCCGACCCGTCCGACGCTTCCCGCGGCATCAAGGCCACGCTCGCCCCGCGTTCGTTCAACACCTTCGTGCTGGACTGACATGTTGTCTGAAGCGTCGGGCCGACGTGCCGGCTGACGTACCGGACGACGTGCCGGCCCGAAGTACGAAGCGCTGTGACGGCGGTCTTCCCGCTGCTCACGGCGCTTCAACTCTAATCGTCGGACTATGCCGGTTGACTGTCGGTTTTCAGCGTAAAACTGTCGGACTTCGACGCTTCAGTGTCGGGATTCGACGGTTGGCTGTAGGTTATCGTCGGTTGACTGTCGGATTTCATACGCCATATGTACGAAATCCGACACTCAAGTGTTGAGAACCGACACTGTTGCGTCGACGTCCGACAGTGGACCGTCGAGGACCGACTCCCAAGCGTCGGATGCCGCCGTTCGGTCTTCGGCGTCCTTCGATTTGCCGACGGTGAACCGGGGTGAACGTCGGTCATCCATCAGCCATCCGTCGTAATTCGTCCGTCAATAGTCGAAATCCATATCCGTGCCATTCCAAAACGCCATATCAAACAAGGAAGCAACGATGCTGCACAACCCCATCCTGCCCGGATTCAACCCGGATCCGGCCATCTGCCGCAAGGGCGACGACTATTACATCGCCGTATCCACGTTCGAATGGAAGCCAGGCATCCCCGTCTACCATTCGCGCGACATGAAGCACTGGGAGCTGCTCACCCATGTGCTCACCGATGACAAGACGCCCGACCTCACCAAACTGCCCAGCGCCAAAGGCATCTGGGCTCCTTGCCTGACCTACAACGAGTCCGAGAGGCTGTTCTACGTGGTGTACGGCGTGATGAACTCGATGAACGCCCGCTACTTCGACGTGAGCAACTACCTCATCACCGCGCCGAGCATCGAAGGCCCGTGGAGCGAGCCGGTCTACCTGACCTCCTCCGGCTTCGATGCCTCGATTCTGCATGACGATGACGGTCGCAAATACATCGTCTCACTCGAATGGGAGACGCGCGAAGGCTATGAGAAGCCGGGCGTGATCTGCATGGTTGAGTACGATCCGGTGGCCAAGCATGTGATCGGCTATCCCAAGCGCATCTGGCGTGGTGCCACCGACCGCGGTTGCATCGAGGCTCCTCATCTGACCAAGCGCAACGGCTGGTACTACCTCATGTGCGCCGAAGGCGGTACCGGATACAACCATGCCGTCACCATGGGCCGTTCTCGCAACGTGTGGGGCCCGTACGAGCCGGACCCGAACGGTCCGCTGGTCACCTCCCAGCCGACCGAATCGAACGAACGCGCCGACGACGATCATCTGAAGCCCCGGTACTACAACCCGGATTCCATCCTGCAGAAGTCGGGTCACGGCTCCTATGTGGACCTGCCGAACGGCGAAACCTATCTCGTGCACTTGACCAGCCGGCCGTTCGCGCCGGAACTGCGCTGCACGCTCGGCCGCGAGACCGCCATCCAGAAGATGACATGGACCGACGACGGTTGGCTACGCATGGCCGACGGCTCGAACCTCGCCAAACTTGAGGTCGAGGAGCCGGACCTGCCGGATGTCCCGGTGCGCGCGACCCCGTCGTTCGACGATTTCGATGGCCCTGAACTTGGCAATTGGTATTACTCGCCGCGCATCATGCCCACGTCATTCGCGAACGTCAGCGAGCGGCCGGGTTGGCTGCACGTGCGCGGTCAGGAATCGCTGGCGTCGCTCAACCGCACGAGCCTCGTGGCGCGCAAGCTCACCAGTGTGCATGCCACCGTGACCACGAAGATGGAGTTCGACCCCGAGGTCTACCAGCACCATGCCGGTCTGACCATCTACTACGACAACATGAACAACATCTTCCTCGCCAAGTATTGGTCCGAGACGCTTGGCGGTCCGGCCATCTCGCTGACCAGACTTGAGAACGGCGTCAAAACCGAGATGCTGGACACGCGGGTCGCCGTGGATGATCGACCGCTGTACCTGCGTCTCAACGTCGAAGGTCGTCGCACATGGTTCGAGTGGGGTTACGACGGCGAGTCATGGACCCGCATCGGCCCGGACTTCGACACCACCACGTTCTCCGACGAGTACTGCAAGTATGGCGAGTTCACCGGCACGATGGTGGGTCTTGCCGTCACCGACGCCGCCCTGCACGAACGCACTGCCGACTTCGACTTCTTCGACTACAAGGCCGACGAGTCCGCGCCTGTGGCGTAGTCTTCTCCGATTCGTGCCGGCGGCGCGCGGCATCCGAAGCTATGCGCGCCGCCGGCACGAATGACCGTTGGTCCCCGTCGATTCCGGGCGGTTCGGGCATGGTCGGATCGCCCGGAATCGGCATGGTCGGATCACCTTCCTGGCATCCGTTCCTGGCGTCCGTCACGCCGCGACATATCGGGTGTTTCGGGCGTTGCCGGTGGGCATGATGCGGCCGGCGTGCTCGAGTTTGCGCAGTGCGTATGCCGCTCGATTTTTGTTGACTCCAAGTCGTTGCTGGATTTCCAGCCGGGAGATGCCTTCGGGGGTGCTTCGGATCAACGCCAAGGTGAGCTCCTCCAATGTGCTGGATGGATTGGATGCATTCGTTTGCGGCGTTGAAGGCGCTGCGGTATGGGATGCCGGCGGGAGCTGCGATGGGCTGGAAGGGCAGTCGTTGTGTGTCGCTTGCATCGCGATGTCGCCGGTCGGTGCTTCGGTGCCGGTGACGCCGTCGATGTGAGATGTGGTACTGGCGGCCGGTTCTAGGGCGAGAGTGCCCACTCCCTTTCCGGTCGGGTATCCGTTGAGGACGGCGATTTGGACGTTACCCTTCTCCTGAATGGCGGGGCCGGAGGGGAAGGGGTTTCTGGCGGTGAACCAATCGCTGGTGTCGGGCCGATCGGTTGGATTGGCGTGAACCGGATTGCCCCCGTTTCCTGTGCCGTCCAATCGAGGAAGACTTAGGGTGAATGCGCTTGGCGTGATGCGGATAATGGGCGATTCGCTGTTGCCGGCATACTCTTCCATGATTTTGGGAATGCCGCTGCCGTAGCTTTCCATAAGTTCCAGCCGGTAGAACGTGTTTGCCAGCACTGTGTTACGGGGTTGGGAGATGCCGTTGGTGAGATCTGTGAGCGTGATGCCCTTCACCAGTCCGCCAAGCGATACGAAATCGATGCGATCGGCATAGATGCTGACCAAGGTGGGGCCCGAATAATCGTAATCACGATGTACCACGGCATTGAGCAGAGCCTCTCGCAGGGCCGCTGGTGGATAGGCATAGGTGTCATTGCGGTACAGGCCCACGATATCGGAACATATCGGATTGTTGAGTTCCAGATAACGACATACATCGTCCAGCTGCTGCAGCAAACATCCCTGAAACTCCTGACGTGCAAGGAACCGCGCTTTCGAATTGCCTTGGTATACGGCGCATTTGATGGTATGTCGGCATTGGTCCGAAATCAGGGCTGCGGCGTTGGTGTACAGCCCATCTGAATTGATGAGCCCCAATGACCGTTGTTGGGGCTTGCCCCAAGGCACCTGTTGACGGGCGAATATCGCATCTGCCTCGTTGAATGTCAGGTCTTGGTCGATGCTTACGGATGCATCGAACGCCGTGACGTCGTCATCTCGAATCATCTGTCGAATGCGTTCTTCGCTGGCGGGTACGGCGGAAACTCCGTGACGGATGAACACCCCGGTTGGGCGCATGCCCTTGCCGGCGAGATAGTAGGGGCGCTTGACGCCGCGCAGTACGGTGACATGGACGATGTTGCGCATAACGCCGGCGCCATCCTCCATCGATTCGCATTCGATGGAGGTGTACGCGGTCAGATCCGGTCTGATGGCATTGCGGATCATGTCGCCGATGCCGCCCATCACGGCATCGGGGTCATCCACGCCGACGGGGATGCCGTCATCGTCGATGCCGATGTACAGGTCACCGCCTTCGGAGTTCGCGAAAGCGACGATCTCTCGTTTCGCTGCATCGTTGAGCTGTCGTTTGAATTCAATTGTGGCGCTTTCATGCAGTCGGCCCATGGCGGTCCCCTCGTTAAGCCTTAATCGTCATCGATGAATTCATCGTAACTCATCGATGGGACTGGGGTTCGGTGTGGGGTGTTGTGCCAGGTGGGCGTCAATTGATGATGTTATCGTTGTCATGACGATGGTCCGTCGCGTGTGCCGGGCGTGCGTTTCGTGCCCGCCTGACGAGTGCTCGACCGGCGTGCATTCGGTGCGCGACGGACCCAAGGCACACCCGCAAAGGAGCACGGCATGACCTTCCCGCAACTGCGCACCAACCCCGTTATGAACCCCAAGGCGGTGATTCAGGGCGACCGCTGGCGCATCGGCGTCCTCACCGAATCGCTGATACGGCTCGAATGGCAGGATGATGGCTGTTTCGAGGACCGCGCCACCCAGATGGTGGTGGACCGCAACTGGCTCGGGGGCGGTGAGGGGGCAGACGGTATGGAACCGGACGGGGCCGCCCCACACTTCACGCAAACGGTCCGCGACGGCCTGCTCATCGTTGATACGCCGGCCCTGCGTCTGACCTATGACATGCAGCCCTTCAGCAAGGAGGGCCTGAGCATCGTGGTCAAAGGCGTGGCGAACTCGCAGATGAACACCTGGCATTACGGTGACGCGCAGCGCGGCAACCTTCGCGGCACCGCCCGCACGCTGGACGAAGTGAACGGCGAGACCGAACTGGGCCTCGGCGTCGTCTCCCGCGACGGCTGGGCCGTGCTGGACGACTCCGCCTCGAACGTCATCGTCGAAGGCGCCGAGGCCGTCGAGGTCAAGGGCGAGGCGAACCCGTTCGGCACATGGGTCGTGCCGCGTGACAACGATGGCATCGATTTGTATTTCTTCGGCTATGGACACCGCTATATCGAGGCAGTGCGGGACTTCTACCGGCTCACCGGCCCGACCCCGCTGCTGCCGCGCTTCGCGCTCGGCAACTGGTGGAGTCGCTATCATCGCTACACCGAAACCGAATACATGGAGCTTGTGGACCGGTTCGAGAAGGAGGGCCTGCCGTTCACCACCGCCGTAATCGACATGGATTGGCATCTCGTGGACGACGTGGACCCCAAGTACGGCTCCGGCTGGACCGGATACACCTGGAACCGCGCGTTCTTCCCGGATCCCGAGCGGTTCCAGCGCACCCTGCATGAACACGGCCTCAGGACCACGCTCAACGTGCATCCGCGCGATGGCATCCGCGCCTACGAGGACGGGTACACCGATGTGGCCCGGCATATGGGCATCGACCCAGCAAGCGGCGATCCGGTTGAGTTCGACCTGACCAGCCCGCGCTTCATGGACGCCTACTTCCGTCTCCACCACCGGCTCGAGGACATGGGCACCGATTTCTGGTGGTTGGATTGGCAGCAGGGCGGGGTGACCCGGCAGAAGGGCTTGGATCCGTTGTGGATGCTCAACCACATGCACTATCTCGATTCGGGTCGTGATGGCCGTTGGCCGCTGACCTTCTCCCGGTACGCGGGTCCCGGCTCGCACCGTTATCCGGTGGGCTTCTCGGGGGACACGGTGGTCACCTGGGAGTCGCTGAAGTTCCAGCCGTACTTCACCGCCACGGCCTCGAACATCGGATACGGCTGGTGGAGCCACGACATCGGCGGCCACATGTTCGGCTACCGAGATGAGGAGCTCGAGGCGCGCTGGTACCAGCTTGGCACGTTCAGCCCCATCAACCGCCTCCACTCCACTGATTCGTCGTTCAACGGCAAGGAGCCGTGGAACTTCCATCCCGAAACCGAGGCCGCGATGGATACGGCCCTGCGTCTGCGCCACGAGCTTATCCCGTACCTGTATTCAATGAACTGGCGCGCGGCCGTCGAGGGCCGTCCGCTGGTCGAACCGATGTACTGGCAGGCACCGGAGAACCACACCGCATACGACGTGGAGCAGGAGTTCCGTTTCGGCACCGAGCTGGTCGTCGCGCCAATCGTCGCGCCGGCGGATTGCAGCGTGCAGATGGCCAAGGCCGACGTATGGCTGCCGCAGGGCACCTGGTTCGACTTCCTCACCGGCCGTCGCTACGAATCCCGTCCGGCGGATGGCCGTAAGTTCGAGGTATGGCGCGGATTGGACGGCATTCCCGTATTCGCCAAGGCCGGTGGCATCGTGCCGTTGCAGCGACTGGACGAATCCAACGGGCCGATCAACGCCGTGGGCAATCCGCGTCACCTCGAGGTGACGGTCTTCCCCGGCGCATCCGGCGCGTTCGAGCTCAAGGAGGATGACGGCACGAACCAGGCCCGGCCGGACGAATCGGCCTTGGCGGTCACGTCGCTGACCCTGCAGTGGGGTGGGGGAGAGGCCGTCGCCGGCGGCGCGTCAGAGCAGTCCTCCGGTAGCTCGGATGTGGAAGATACGACTGTGCAGAGTGCGGAGATACCGGACTTGGTGCTGCGGGGTGCGGCGGATCGCAGCGGCGCGGCTAATTGTGCCAAGACCCGATTCATCATCGCGCCGGTCGCCGGCAATGCCGCGGCCGTACCCGAACGACGTACGTGGACCGTCACGTTCCGCGGCGTGGCGTCGAGCGCCGCATTGTCGGCGAGCGTCGGCGGCGAGCCGGTCGAGGTGCAGACGGCCTACGACGCTGAATCGCTGAGCCTGTCGCTGACGGTAGCCGATGTGCCGGTGGAAGCTGAAGTCGTAATTGACGCCGACGGATTACGCATCGCCGACGATCCGGCGCTTGCGGACGCCTTCGCGGTGCTCTACGACGCGCAGATCGACTATCTGACCAAGGAGCGGGCGTATGCGCTCATCCGTGAGAGCGGCGCCGGTGCGTTGGGCGCCCTGCACACGCTGGAAAGCGCCGCGAGCGACCACCCCGGCCATCGTTTCGATGATTCGCACATGCCGACGGCGGTGATTCAGGCGCTCGCCGAACCGTTGCTGCGCACGATGTAGCGGTGTGATGGTGTAGCGGTGTAGCGGTGCGGTGAAGTGGCGGTGTAGCGGGTCTGCATGGTGGCGCGTGCCGCGGCCCCGCGACATGGATGTGCGGCGTCCGTACGCCACGCGGTCGATGCACGGCGTTACGGGTTGCGTCGCCGGTGCGTTACGTATCCAGGCGCGGGCGGTGGCCGTACGCTGCCATCGGAATGCCATCGGAATGCGGTTGGTTTACACTGGTCAACTATGTCCACACCAACCGCATCCCAGCCTAAGCGCGTCCGCAAATCCCCCGAGGAGCGGCGTCGGGAGATTCTCGATGCCGCGGTCCGTCTGATCTCCGAGCGTGGATACAACGGCATGTCCGTGCAGGATGTGGCGGATAGGGTGGGTGTCACCAAACAAGGCGTGCTGCGGTACATCGGCAGCAAGGACAACCTGCTGGCGATGGTGTACCGCGAGAATTACAACATGTCCGGCAATATCGAGGACTTCATGGCCACGGGTCTGCCGGGTTCGGAGCCCGGCAACCTCAGGCTGCCCGCATACCTGCGCTTTTTAGTGCGTCACAATTCCAAGCGGCCCAGGCTTGTCCAGTTGTTCTCGATGCTTCAGGTCGAATCGTTCAATCCGGACCATCCGCTGCATGACGAGTTTTCGGGCCGTCCGGACTCCATCTGGGCGTATTACTCGCATTTCGATTGGCGCGTTCCTGAATCGTTCGGGGATTTCGAGGAAGTGCGTCCCACCGTGCGGCGCGCTCTGGAGATCATGGACGGCATACAGCTGCGATGGCTGCGTGAGCCGGCCATCGACCTTAATGACGAATGGATTTCTCTGGAGCCGGCCATCTTCCCCTCGCCGTTGTGGGACGGGTATTGCTGAGGCTGTTTTCCTGATTCCCATGGTGCGCTATACGACGTGAGCTGTGCGCCGTGCGGTGTGCGCTTGCGTTGCGCGACGTGAGCTTGCGTTGCATGATGTCTGCGCGGTTGCCACCGGCTGTGCGCGGGGCTCTTGATTCCTGTGGGTGTCTTTCGCTGCGACGGGCCATGCTGTGACGCGACGCGATGCGCACGTCCGGTTTGCGTGTCGTTTTTCGAGGTGATAAATTACCGAATGGTAATTATAGATGTTCGATTTCATCGAAGAAAGCGAAGACACCATGACCCAGGACACCGCGACCCCGCCCTACAAGAACCCGAATCTGCCTGACGCCGAGCGCATCGCCGACCTGCTCTCCCGCATGACCCTCGAGGAGAAGGTCGGCCAGATGATGCAGCTCGACGCGCGAGGCGGCGATTTGGAGGACCTCATCGTCAACAAGCACGTCGGTTCCATCCTGCACACCAGCCCCGCCGATCTGCCTCGCGCCGTCAAGATGGTCAACGTGCAGACCCGTTTGGGTATCCCGCTGGTCATCGGCGACGACTGCATCCACGGTTACTCGTTCTGGCCCGGCGCCACCATTTTCCCCTCCCAGCTGGGCATGGCCGTGAGCTGGGACCCGGCCAAGATCGAGGCCGCCGGCCGCGCCACCGCCGAGGAGGTCTCCTGCACTGGCGTGCACTGGACCTTCTCCCCGGTGCTGTGCATCGCGCGCGACACCCGCTGGGGCCGCGTGGACGAGACCTTCGGCGAGGACCCGACGCTGATCGGTGAGCTCGCCTCCGCCATCGTGCGCGGCTATCAGGGCGGCGCCAAAGCCGGCGAGCCCCTGCCCAAGGACGCGATTCTGGCCTGCGCCAAGCACTTCGCCGGCTACTCCGAGACCCAGGGCGGTCGCGACGCCTCCGAAGCGGACCTCTCCCACCGCAAGCTGGAATCTTGGTTCCTGCCGCCGTTCGAGCGCGTGGCCAGGGAGGGCTGCGGCACGTTCATGCTCGGCTACGAATCCATCGACGGCGTGCCGGTCACATTCAACAAGTGGCTGCTCACGGACAAGCTGCGCGGTGCATGGAAGTACAATGGCACGCTCATCACCGACTGGGACAACGTCGGCCGTTCCGTCTGGGAGCAGAAGGTCAAGCCCGATTACGTGCACGCCGCAGCTGACGCGGTCAAGGCCGGCAACGACCTGGTCATGACCACCCCGCAGTTCTACGAGGGCGCGATCGAGGCCGTCCGCACCGGTCTGCTGGACGAATCGCTGATCGACGCAGCCGTCTCCCGCATCCTCGCGCTCAAGTTCCGTCTCGGCCTGTTCGAAGACCCGCGACTGCCCGACGAGGCCCGCATCAAGGCGATCATCGGCTCCGAAGAGCATCAGCGCATCAATCTGGAGCTCACGCGCGAAGCCGTGGCCCTCCTGCGCAACGACGGTGGCCTGCCGTTCACCGCTGGTGCCCAAGGTGGGAGCGCCAAGCGCATCGCCGTCGCCGGTCCGCTCGCCGACGACGCCCAGAACCAGCTCGGCGACTGGACCGGCAATTCCGGCCAGGTCGCATGGATGCCAGACGGCCAGCCGCGCGAGATGATCACCACCGTGCTTGACGGCCTGCGTGCACTCGCCGGCGACGACTGCGAAGTCACCTACGCCCGCGGCTCGAACGTTGTGGACCTCGTGACCGACCCGGCCGGCGAACTGTACCCGGACGGCCAGCCACGTCCGAAGATCGGCGTGAGCGCCGCCGTCGATCAGACGCTGATCGATGAGGCCGTGGCCAACGCCCGCGAGGCCGACCTCATCGTGGCCGTGGTCGGCGACGTCGTCCAGTTGGTCGGCGAGACCTGCTCCACCGCCACGCTCGAACTGCTCGGCGGCCAGAACGCGCTGCTCGACGCGCTCGCGGCGGTTTCGCGCGAGACCGGCAAGCCGATGGTCACCGTGCTCATCAGCTCCAAGCCGCAGGTGCTGCCCGCCTCCATCGTGGGCGAGAACGGCGTGTTCGCCAAGCGCGTGAGCGACCCGTCCACCGGAACCGGCTCCATCCTGTGGGCCGCGAACCCCGGCATGAAGGGTGGCCAGGCCATCGCCGAGATCATCCTTGGCCTCACCAACCCGTCCGGCCGCATCCCGGTCACCTTCCCGCGTCACGCCGGTCAGCTGCCGGTCTACTACAACCAGGTCCGCGGACAGCACGGCGACCGTTACGCCGATCTCACCCAGGACCCGGCGTTCGCGTTCGGTGAGGGTCTGGGCTACACGACGTTCGAGTACGGCGAACCCCGAATCGTCGGCGACGCGACCGGCGAGGACGGCGCGTTCGCGGTGGGCGACACCGTGCACGCCGAGATCGACCTGACCAACACCGGCGAGCGTGCGGGTACCGAGGTGGTGCAGGCCTACATCGGCGACATCGTCACCTCCTACAGCTGGACCGATCGCGAGCTCAAGGCCTTCCAGCGCGTGGAACTCGAGCCCGGTGAGACCAAGACCCTGGCCTTCGACATCCCGGTCGCCGACTGCACCATCGTGGACCCGGACGCCAACCGCATCGTCGAGCCCGGCGAGTTCGAACTGCTCATCGGCCACTCGTCCCGTCGCGAGGACCTGAAGCGCACCGCGTTCACCGTGGCGTGACGCCACCGCTTCGCGTTCCCCGTGATATCCCCTGAGGCGGCCCTGCCCTTGCTCGTTCCGGCAAGACGGGGCCGCCTTTTGCGTATCCCGTATGCTCTGGTGAGTGTTCTGGGCATATGACGACAATTCGGCATGCAGGAGCGGCTGTTCTGGGCATATGACGACCGTTTATTCTGGGCATATCCATACCATGAAGCCGGTTCTGGGTATATGCGGTACATGAGAAGAGGGAAATCCATTCCTCATGTACCGCATATACCCAGAATGCGTTGAGTGGGCACGCAAAGATGCTGGATGTGCCCAGAATGCGTTATAGGGATTCGTACACATGCCGGAATGCCGCCATGGCGACGACAATCATGACACCGGCGAGCAGGGTTTCGCCGACCTGCAGCCAATATGCCCACGACGGTACATGCCAACCGGCGTCCTTGAAGATCGTCAGCGCGTCATGCAGTGCGGTGGCGGTGATGACCAGCGGGAAAGTGAACGCCGCGTAGGCGGGGGATGCCGGGGTAGTCAGCATCCATGGCAGCAGTATCGCCGCGAACGCGAACAACAGCTGGGAACAGGTGAGCAGCACCAGCGTGAACACGGGATCATGCCGCGTACTGGTGCTGAAATACGAGGCGACCAGAAGACTGATCGGCGCGCTGTAGATGGTCAATGTAGGTTTGATGGCCGCCGGCAAACCATGCCATGCGATGCGGTTGGAAATCAATACCAACATGATGATGTCGATAGCGAAGCCGATTACATAAATAATCTGCCCCGCCCAAGCGAGTCCGACGGTACCGGAGGTTACCGCAGCCACCAGAATGCCGACGAATCCGACCAGCCAAGCCGGGCATACGTCGGCCAGCGAGAATCCGCATAGCACGAATCGCCATGCCAGATACGCCATCAGCGCCACGATGCACAGCACTCCGAACCACCAGATGACCTGCGCACATAGCAGGCCGGGGGTGCCGAAGCGAACAAGATAGGTTCCCAAGACGATCAAGGCCATCGGCATGGTGGTGGCCAGCGGTGCGATCATCGGGTTGTGATAGTCGCTGGCCAAGGTGGCGCGTACCGAAGCGTCACGGACGGCGATGCCATGTCTGGCCAATACGGGAGCAAGCAGTGCCAAACCCAGCACCGCGCAGGCGGCGTGCACCGGCCCCCACCATGAGTCCGGCAGTAGGGAGGATGCGAGATTGCCGAAGGAGAACACAGCCAGCGCCACCCCGGCTTGAGGAAGCGGTGTTTCGGCCATGCGCATGGGAGTTGATCCGACGAAGCTGGAATTGGTGGCCGTTGCTTGGCCGTCTCTTTGCCACGGTCTGTTGCGAGAGGATTCCATGAGATGTATGTTAGTAAGCGATTACTAACTTTTCAATGATTCATACGGGTACGTGTCAAGCGAAGGAGTCGAAGTGGATATCCGGGAATATTTCGAAATTGAGAAAAGGCAGAAGATCGAGCAGTACCGCCGGCTGAACCGATTTGCCAGGCGCGGAGCGGTGGTGTTCGCCGGCTCATCGCTCATGGAGCAGTTTCCGTTGAACGAACTCATGGTCGATTGTGGCATTCATGAGCCGATGTACAACCGGGGCGTCGGTGGTTTCACGACGATTGACTTCGCGGCCAATCTGGATGTGCTGGTGCTCGACCTCAAACCGAGTCGCCTGATTATCAACATCGGCACGAACGATCTCAACGATGCCGACTTCGACCCCGAAATGTTCCGCGACCGTTACGACGGCATCATCGCGCGCATACAGGATGCGCTGCCGTCGACCGATATTGTCATGCTCGCCTACTACCCGGTGAATGAGGCCATGTTGGCGCAGAACGGGGGCGTTGACTTCCGGCATCGCACCAACGCGCGTGTCGATGAGGCCAATGTTGTCGTTCAATCGATCGCACAGGCGCGCGGTGTTCGTTATGCCGATGTCGCCGAGGCCCTGCGCGATGGGAGTGGCTCGTTGAAGGCCGACTACAGCAAGGAGGGCCTGCACTTCTATGCTGACGGCTACGAGGCTGTCTTCGATGACCTCATGCGATTGGCGCTGGAGTGAGCGGCGGATTCACCGTCGCGATGCCCTTAGCGGTAGCCTTCCCAGTGGGGTAGGGGGAAAAGTATGTCCTCATATTCGGCCCAACTGGCGAGGTAATCAATGTTTGGTTCACCGAGCCAGCGCATCTGCAGTCCTTCCATGGCCGATCCGATGCACATGGACAGTCGGCCGATTTTGTATGGAGTGTCGTATTCGGGCGGCAGTTTCCAGGGAAGAGCCGAGATTTTGGCGCGCATGCGCTCGCCTCGATGAGCGTAGTAGTCATGCGCCGGGTGATTGGGGTCGATGGCCTCGGCGCGCAGCACAAGATAGAGCTGTGCGAGTTTGGGACGTTCCTGATTGTATCGGGCGATGATGCGGTAGTACTCGGGCATGAGCAGAGGCGTTTGCTCCCGTTGCTCGGCGGTGAGTGAAAGACGGCTGCTGATGTAGTCCCTATCGGCCTTGTTGGTCTCGTCGTATCGCTGCAGAACGAGCGTGAGCAGCCCGTTCTTGTTCTTCACGTATTTGAGGAGTCCGGCCTGGGTGATACCCACGCGGTCCGCGACCTCTTGGATGGTCATGCCATAGTAGCCGCGCTCGGCCACCACTTCGGTGGCCGCCGTGATGATTTCCCGAAGGCGCTCCTCTCCGCGGGTTCCCATGAATCTCCTCTCTGCCGGTCTTCGTGTGCCGCCCCACCCATCGTCGCAGGGCGGCAGAGGTGAGAGCGGTGTGCATACAACAGTCATTTGTTGTGTCGATTGTATCGACGGGGCGGCCATATGTTCGGCGTGTCCCCGTTTGACAAATAGGTTAGTAATTACTAACTTACATGATATAACAAAAGTAAGTAGTCACTTACCTAGCTGCTTGCCGATGGACCTCATATCTCCCAAAGCGGGGAGGAAGAGGTTTAGGGAAACAATCAATAACAACTGGACATGGAGGTTCAGATGTCGACAAACAAATCATCCGCCCGTTCGTGGTGGATTTTCATTGGTTGCTGCGTGCTATCGCTGGTCGGATTCGGCCTGATCGTCAACACGCCGGGATTGTACTTCACCACGCTCGGTGAGGTGCTGGGCGTCTCGCGCACGCAGATCGCACTGGCCTCGTCCATCATGGCCTTTGCCGCCTTGCCGGCCATGCTGCTCGCCGGCAAGCTGATGAAGGTCGTCGACGCGCGCATCCTCATCAGTGTGTGCGTCGCCGGTGTGGCCGTCCTGTTCTTCATCCAATCGTTCTTCACCGCGGTCTGGCAGTTCTACATATCATTCGCGTTGATGGGAATCCTGTATGTCATCCCGATCACCCTTGCCCCCAGCGTGCTGCTCGCCAATTGGTTCGAGGCCAAGCTTGGCACCGTGATGGGCATCGCGCTCGGTCTTTCCGGCATTGGCGGCACCATCTTCAATCCAGTCGTCTCCGCGTTCATCACCAACCTCGGCTGGCAGAACTCCTATAGGATCACGGCGCTTCTCCTCGTCGTCTGCATCCTGCCGTTCTCCCTGTTCGTGTTCAAGTTCCGTCCCGACGAGTCCAAGGGCGAATATGCTTACGGTCACATCGAAGGCGAGACTGAGGAAGCCTCCAAGGGAGCTGCCGAACTGCCGGGTCTGCCTGCTAAGCAGGCGTTCCGCAGCCCGACCTTCATCCTGTTCGCCGCCGTCTCCGTGTTGCTGCAGATCGTCGCGGCCGTGGTCCAGCACATCTCCGCCCACGAGATTTCTCAGGGTCTGTCCCTCGAGCAGGGCGCACTCGTCGTCTCCGGCATCATGTTCGGCGCGGCCATCGGCAAGGCCACCATCGGTATCCTGCTTGATCACATCAAGCCCGAGCTCGCCGTCGTCATCTACTCGCTGATTGGTCTGTCCGGTTGGGGTCTGATGGCCGTCGCCACCACGCCCACTCCGGCCATCGTCGCCGGATTCATGGCCGGCATCGGCCAAGGCGTCGTACTGGTCGCCCTGCCCTGGTTCATCCGTCAGTCCTTCGGCCAGCGTGACTACAGCGAGATTCTCGCCATCGTCAGCATGCTCGGCGGTGTTGCATCCGCCATCGCGGTCACCGCCCATGGCGCCGTGTTCGATGCCACCGGCTCCTATGTGCCGTCCCTGTTCGGCAACGTGGCCCTGTACGTCGTGGCCGCCATCTGCGTGATCGTCGGCTTCCGCATGCGTCCGTTCAAGGGTGATGCCAAGCAGCTCGCCTGACAATCGAACAAGCCAATCAATATACCCACATATCTCACAAGCGCATTACAACACTTCAATACACGACTCGTCCAATATGCGACGGATGCATATATAAGGAGTACATCATGAGCGATGTAGACGATTTCCTGGCCCGCTACCTCGACAACATCACCAGGCAGTACGAATCCTCCCCGTTCAAACCCGAATATGAGGTCGGCGAACGCGAGACCACGAAGGTCACCTGCCGCGACGGCGTGGAGCTCACCGTCGATATCTTCAAGCCCGCCATCCCGGGTCCTTATCCGACCATCGTGGTCCGCTGCCCCTACCCGCAGCAGGTCGAACTGTGGAAGCTGCACGGTGAGCAGCTCAACCGGCGCGGATATGCGCTGGTATGCGAGTGGTGCCGGGGTACCTACACCTCCGGCGGCAAGTGGGAGCCGAACGTCAACGAGCGCAATGACGGCGCCGACCTGCTCGCATGGTGTGAGGAGCAGGACTGGATCGACGTGATCGGGCTGTGGGGCACCTCCTACCTGTCCCTGACCTGCTGGACCGTGGCCGACATCACCACGCCGAAGGTCGCCTCCATCTGCGCCAACCACTACGGCACCGACCGATTCTCCTCCGCTTACCAGAAGGGCTCCTTCCGCTGCGACGTGCTCACCGCATGGGCCATGCAGAACGCCGGCCATCCCGTGACCGCCGACTATCTCGAATCCTCGCGTCATCTTCCCCAAATGACCGTCGATGAGGATATGTGGGGCGGCCGGCTTGACTGGTACCGCGACTGGATCAGTCACCCCAAGGGCGACGATCCGTACTGGGATGAAGGCTTCTGGGGTCTGCTCAAGCAGATTCCGAGCCATGTGAAGGTGCCCATGTTCATCCATGAAGGCTGGTTCGACCACCACCTCGGCAGCGCCCTGACCGGCTATGCCTCGCTCAACGAGGAGATCAAGGAGCACTCCTGGCTGCGCATCGGTTGCTGGAACCATTACTTCCTCAACCCGTTGGAGGGACTCGAGCCCGAAAACCTGGACGCCACCGAGGTGCCCGCCGCACTCGAATGGTTCGACCTGACCCTCAAGCAGAAGAAGACCCCTGAGCGCAAGGTCGAATACTACGAGATCGGCAGCGACACATGGCAGACCGCCGAATCCTGGCCGCTGCCCGCCGGCGAAGTCGAGGAACAGCGCCTGTATCTGACGGCCGGCGCGGGCATCGCCGAGGCCGCTCCGGAGGAGCCGTCCGAAGTCTCCTATGACTACGACCCCGCAAACCCGGTCCCAACCCGCGGCGGCGAGGCGTTGCTGACCACCATGAACGAGATCGGCGCTCGCATCCAGCCCGAACCCGGATTCCGTGATGACGTCATCACCTTCGAATCCGCGCCCCTCGAGCGTGACCTGCACATCCAGGGCAAGATCAGCGTGGAGCTGTACGTCTCCTCCAGCGCCCCGGACACCGCGTTCACCGCCAAGCTCATGTGCGTGGACCCGGACGGCACCGCACGCAACTACCGCACGTCCATCACCACCATCGCGTTGGACACGCCTAATGCCGCCTCCTACACACCCGGGGAGGTCCGCCGCGTGACCATCGACATGTGGGACATCTGCTGGATGATTCCGGCCGGTTCCCGCATCCGCTGTGACATCGCATCCTCCGACTTCCCGCAGTACTCCATCCACACCAACCATGCAGGCCTGTGGAGCGAGCAGACCGAAACGCAGGTGGCGCATCAGACCATCCACATGGGAGGGGCGACCCCGTCCGCGATCGTGCTGCCGGTGCGCGGCTGAGGCAACGGCTGGTAAGGAATCGGATATCGTCGTTCGTCGGCAGCCCTGCCGATGGACGACGATGCCTATGAACTCGGCCCCGACACCAGTCGGGGCCTTCATCGTATACAAATACAGAAGTGATTTCATGCAAAGGAGCCAATCATGATCAGTCAGGAAGCACGTGACCTGTTCGCCGCGAACGTCAGCGCCATGGCGGCCGGCGACGCGCAGCACCTCGCCGCCCAGGTGCTGCCGGAGGACGTCGAGCGCATCAAGGACATCTCCTACGTGGATGATGGCGATACGAACCATCTGCTTGATATCTATAGGCCGGCCCAGGCTGGCGCGTCGGGCGCCGCCAAACTGCCGGTTATCGTCGATTTCCATGGCGGTGGCCTGTACTACGGCAACAAGGAGAACAATGAATGCCGCGACATGCTGCTCGCCCGCGAAGGATTCGCCGTGGTGAACGCAAACTACCGTCTTGTGCCTCAGGTCAGTTTCCCCGATCAGCTGAACGACGCCATGGCGGTGCTTGATTGGATTCGGGACCGCGGGTCGGCGTACGGGCTCGACACTGGGCGCGTATGCGTGACCGGCGACTCCGCCGGCGGCGCGCTGGCCTTGTACCTGACCGCGGCCAACGGCTCTGCGCAACTTGCAGGCGCACTGGGATTGCGGCCCTCCGGCCTCGATGTGAAGGCGCTGGTCGTCACCTCCGGCATGTTCCGCCTCGCGGGCGGCGTGCACGCCACCGCGTTGGGCTACTACATGGAGGGCTATCTGCAGACGCCGGCCGACCACATCAAAATCGACCGCTACCTTGATCTCGACAAGCTGGTGGTGGACGGCGGCGTGCCGCCCACCTACATGATCACCAGCGTGGAGGATTTCATCGCCGACAACACCTACGAGTTGGCGCGCATCCTGCACGCTCGCCATAGGGACCATGCGATGAGCGTGTGGCCTAAGGGCGGTGAGCGTGTGTTGGGCCACGTCTTCAACATCGTGCAGGCCGGCGATCCCGAGGCCACCGAAGCGCATCAGGTGATTCGTGACATCGCCGGCTACTGCAAGCACTATGTGTGCAAGTAGCCGCTGTCGGTCGGTTCGGTGATACTCGGTTCAGCCGATTGATCGTTCGGGGCGTCTTCAACTAGGTGTTCTGGGCAAAAGAAGACATATCCCATCTGCCCTGGTGAGTGTTCTGGGCATATGACGACGGTTCGGTGTGCCGGGATGGCTGTTCTGGGCATATGACGACCAGTTATTCTGGGCATATCCGTACCATGAAGCCGGTTCTGGGCATATGCGGTACATGAGGAAGGGGAAATCCGTTCCTCATGTACCGCATATGCCCAGAATGCGTTGTGGGGGTTCGTATATATGCCGCATATGCCCAGAACCGGAGTCTTCAGTCGGAATCTGAAATACGGATTTGGGGGTGGGGGATTACGGAATCGTGATTCGGGTTGGATTGTGGAATCGCGATTCGGGGGCGGGATTTGGGATTGGTGTTTGGTGCCGGCATTGCGGTCGTGGCCGCGGTTGGTATCCGGTGTTGCGGCCGGTGCCGGCGAGGGTGTGGGGCACCAGGGTGGATGTCGGTGTGGGTGGAGGAGGAGGTGCCGGCGGAAACAGAACCGGCCGGTGCCCTACCGATACCCCTCCCACAGCGGCAGCGGCATAAGCGCGTCCTCGCAGTCGGCCCACATGGCGGCAAGGTCCCGGCCGGGGGAGCGCAGCCAGCGCAGCTGCAGGCCGTCCATCATCGAGAAGCCGGCCTGCAGAAGATGCTCCACGTTCACGCCATCCGGTACGCGCCAGTTGATGTTGAGCGCGTTGGCCACGGTGTCGTGCTCGCGGCGGGCGAAATAGTCGTGTGCCGGATGCGCGGGGTCGAGCGCTTCGGCGCTCAGGGTGGAGAACATGTGCACCAGCGCCGGACGGGCGGCGTTCACCGCCACCACCTTGCGCCACATCTCGGCGATGAGCGGACGCTCCTCGGTGACCATCGCGGCCATGATGTCCACGGTCTGCTGGTCGTAGGTTTCGGTGAGCGCGAGGTCCAGCAACCCCTCCTTGCTGCCCACGTAATGCAGCACGCCGGCCTTGGTAAGCCCGACCTCGGTGGCGATGCGCTGCAGCGAGGTGCCATAGTAACCGAGCCTGCCGAAGGATTCGACGGTCGCCTCGATGATGGCGTTGCGGCGGTCGTCCGCCGACGCGGCGGGGGAGGGGGTGGGGTCGTTCATGCGTTTCTCTTCTCCGCTCCCGAGGTCGGGAGCTGGTAACTGGTGCGGTTGCAGGTTGCAGGCGCGGAGGATAGGGCTTGCGCGGCGCTTTCTGCACAGTGCATCGCTGCATCGTATCAAGCAAGATTATCCGCTACCTTACGGTTGGTTGGTAAGGATTCCAAATGATTTCGGCGTGTTGTGCTTCTGGCTTTGATAATCTACCTACCAACCGGTTGGTCGATGAAAAGTCGGCCGTGGGATTCACGGAAGAAACCCCGGCCGGTGCGTGACGCCGCACACGCGTCGCGCATAATCCAATGAACCGACGTGACCGCACATCGGACCCGCGTACCCATCGCGACGACCCAAGGAAAATGACTCAAGGAAAGAGGCATCATGAGCGAAACCAGCACGACCCCGTCCTATCCATCCGTCAGCGATCTCACCCTCGAGGAGAAGGCGTCCCTGACCTCCGGCGGCGACGCCTGGCATCTGCAGGGCGTCGAGCACAAGGGCATCCCCGGCTACATGATCACCGACGGCCCCCACGGCCTGAGGAAATCCCTGGCCTCCAACACCAGCGAAACCGATCTCAACGACTCCGTGCCGGCCACCTGCTTCCCGCCGGCCGCTGGCCTCTCCAGCTCGTGGAACCCGGCGCTCATCCGCGAGGTCGGCGAGGCGATGGGCGAGGAGTGCGTGCAGGAGAAGGTCGCCGTGATCCTTGGTCCCGGCGTCAACATCAAGCGCAACCCGCTGGGCGGCCGTTGCTTTGAGTACTGGTCCGAGGACCCGTACCTCGCGGGCCATGAGGCGGTCGGCATCGTCGAGGGCGTGCAGTCCAAGGGCGTGGGCACTTCGCTCAAGCATTTTGCCGCCAACAATCAGGAGACCGACCGCCTGCGCGTGGACGCCCGCATTTCCCAGCGCGCCCTGCGCGAGATCTACCTGCCGGCCTTCGAGCACATCGTCAAGACCGCCCAGCCGTGGACCATCATGTGCTCCTACAACAAGATCAACGGCGTCCATTCCGCCCAGAACCATTGGCTGCTCACCGACGTGCTGCGCGGCGAGTGGGGATTCAAGGGCATCGTCATGTCCGACTGGGGCGCCGACCACGACCGCGTGGCCTCGCTCAACGCCGGGCTCAACCTCGAAATGCCGCCGAGCTACACCGACGAGCAGATCGTCTACGCCGCGCGCGACGGCCGCATCGACCCCGCGCAGCTCGACCGCATGGCCCAGGGCATGATCGACCTGACCGACAAGGCCCGCGCCGCGATGAGCGTTGAGGATTACCGCTTCGACGTGGAGGCCCATGACGAGGTGGCGCATCAGGCCGCCGTCGAATCGATGGTGCTGCTCAAGAACGAGGACGCGATCCTGCCTCTCGCTCCGGCCGCCGACGGGCGGGCTGACGATGCCGCGACGATCGCCGTCATCGGCGAATTCGCCCGCACCCCGCGCTATCAGGGCGGCGGCTCCTCCCACATCACCCCCACCAAGATGACCTCGTTCCTCGATACGCTCGCGGCGCGCGGCATCAAGGCCGACTTCGCCCCCGGCTTCACGCTCGACCTCGCTCCCGCCGACCCGGCGCTCGAGACTGAGGCCGTCGAGGCCGCACGTCGCGCCGAAACCGTGCTCATGTTCCTGGGTCTGCCGGAGGAGGCCGAATCCGAGGGCTTCGATCGCGAGAACATCGACATGCCCGCCAAGCAGATCGAGCTGCTGCGTCAAGTGGCCGCAGTGAACCCGAACGTGGTCGTGGTGCTGTCCAACGGCTCCGTCGTCTCCGTGGCGCCGTGGGCCAAGTACTCCAAGGGCATCCTCGAGGCGTGGCTGCTCGGCCAGGCCGGCGGGCCGGCGCTCGCCGACGTGATCTTCGGCAAGGTGAGCCCGTCCGGCAGGCTCGCCCAGTCCATCCCGATGGACATCAACGACGACCCGAGCATGCTCAACTGGCCCGGCGAGGAGGGTCATGTGGACTACGGCGAGGGCGTGTTCGTGGGCTACCGCTATTACGACACCTACGGCAAGGCCGTGGACTACCCGTTCGGCTACGGCCTGAGCTACGCGACGTTTGAAATCGGCGGCGTGGCCGTGGCCAAGACCGGTGCAAACACCGCATCCGTGACCGCGACCGTGACCAACACGTCCGACGTGCCCGCCGCCGAAACCGTGCAGGTGTACGTCGCGCCCGGCAAGTCCGACGTGGCCCGCCCGGTCCATGAGCTCAAGGGCTTCGAGAAGGTGTTCCTTGGAGCCGGCGAATCCAAGACCGTGACCATCGAACTGGACGAGCGCGCATTCGCCTACTGGTCCGAGAAGTACGGTGACTGGCATGTGGAGGCCGGCGAGTACACGGTCGAGGTGGGCACGTCCAGCCGTGACATCGCCGCGACCGCGACCGTGGCGTTGGAGGGCGACGGCAAATCCATGCCGCTGACCGAATGGTCGTCCTTCGGTGAATGGTCCGCCGATCCGGTCGGCGCCAAGGTGGTCGAGGCGGTGGACGCCGCCGGCGAACGCGGCGAGCTGCCCAAGCTGCCGGACAACGCCATGATGCGCCTGTTTCTCAACTCCATGCCGATCAACTCGCTGCCCACGCTGCTGGGCGCGGCCGGCAAGGATCTCACCGCCTTCATGCTCGAGGAGTACGCCAAGCTGACGAAGTAGGTCACGCGCTCGCTCGTGTGCATGCCGAGGGGAGTCCGATGGGTTTCGGGCTCCCCTCAGCCGTATGCGGTGGCTTGTGGCTGATTTCTTCTGTGCTGGGGCTGTTTGCCTTGGGATGGCAGTTTTCGCGACACGCCGATTGTTGTATATGGAACTGTTGTATATGGGACGTAATACCATGCTTCGTTGCAGATAGGGTGCATATAGGGTGCATAAGCAACAGTCGCGAATGGAGGGGTTGTGGACCGTCGTATCCTCAGCTTCGATTTGCGGGCGCTCGTCAAAGCGGTGAACCGGTATCTTGGCGAGACGATGCCGGAATCGGCTCGCATCGCCACCGGCGGGAACGCACATATCATCATGTTCCTCGCCCGCAACCGGGATAGGGACATCTACCAGCACACCATCGAGCAGAAGTTCTGCATCAGCCGGTCCACGGCCTCGCGCGTGCTGGCGTTGATGGAGAAGAAAGGGCTTATCGTGCGCGAATCGGTCGCCCATGACGCCCGGCTCAAGAAGATCGTGCTCACCGAGAAGGCGGATGCCATCGTTGCCGACCTTACGGCGAATGGCGAGCGAGTGGAGCGTCTGCTGTCGAGGGGATTCACCCCGACGGAGACCGAGCAGCTCATGCAATATGTGCAGCGTCTGCGGGACAACGTGGACGCGGCGCAACGGGAGTTTGAGCGTGAATCCGAGCGCGATCCCGAGCGTGAATCCGAGCGGCTCCGCTATGCCTCTGAGCCATCCGATTGTGATGTGGAGCACAACATGAAGAACGATACGAAGGAGGAGATGAATGAGCGATAAGACAATCGATGCGACTCCCGATACGCCCAATGGCGCAGGCGCCAGCGCCGCCGCGACCGAGGCGGCGATCGAGAAGTCCCGCAAGGCCGTCGAACCGGCCAAGCCGAAGCACATCCTGCGCACGCTGGCCGGGTCCATGCGCGAATACACCAAGGAGAGCCTGCTCGCCCCGGTGTTCGTGCTGGTCGAAAGCATTCTGGAGATCGTCATCCCCACGGTCATGGCCTTGCTCATCGACCAGGGCATCAGTGGCGGTTCCATGCCCGCCATCGTCAAGTTCGGCCTGATTCTGCTGATCTGTTCGCTGGTTTCCCTGAGCTGTGGCTTCTTCGCCGGCAAGTACGCCGCCATCGCGGCCGCCGGCTTCGCCAAGAACCTGCGCCACGACCAGTTCGAGCAGGTGCAGCGCTTCAGCTTCACCAATATCGACCGGTTCTCCACCGGTTCGATCATCACGCGCCTGACCACCGATGTGACGAACCTGCAGATGGCGTACGGCATGATGATCCGCATGGGTGTGCGCGCCCCGATCATGGTGATTGTGGCGTGGATCTTCTCGTTCCGCATCAGCCCGAGCATCTCCATGGTGTTCCTCGCCTGCATCCCGATCATGGCCATCGGCCTGTGCGGTCTCGCGGTGCTGGTGCATCCGGTGTTCGAGCGCGTGTTCCACACCTACGACGCGCTCAACAATGTGGTGGACGAGAATCTGCAAGGCATCCGTGTGGTGAAGTCCTACAACCGCGAATCCTTCGAGATCAACAAGTTCGATCGCATCTCCAAGCGCATCTTCAAGGACTTCCGTCTGGCCGAGCGCATCATGAGCTTCAACAGCCCGATTATGATGTTCTGCGTCTACGCTTCGATGATTCTCATCTCCTGGCTGGGCGCCCAGCAGATCGTCGCCTCCGGCAACAACGCCGCCGTAGGACTGACCACCGGCGACCTGACCGCGCTGGTCACCTATGCCATGCAGATCCTCATGGCCATGATGATGCTGTCGATGATCTTCGTCATGATCATCATCTCCCAGGCCTCCGCCGAGCGTATCTGCCAGGTGCTGCAGGAGCAGAGCACCGTGAGCGACCCGGCGGCTCCGGTGACGACTGTGGCGGACGGATCCATCGAGTTCGACGACGTCACCTTCCGCTACTCCGACAGCTCCGAGAAGCCCGTACTCGACAGCATCAACCTCACAATCCCCTCCGGCGCGACCATCGGCATCGTGGGCGGCACCGGTTCGGCCAAGTCCTCGCTCGTCCAGCTCATCCCAAGGCTGTACGACGTCTCCGCAGGTTCGCTCAAGGTGGGTGGCCGCGACGTGCGCGACTACGACCTCGAGGTGCTGCGCGACCAGGTGGCCATGGTGCTGCAGAAAAACGTGCTGTTCTCCGGAACCATCGCGGAGAATCTGCGCTGGGGCGACCCGAACGCCACCGACGAGCAGATTCGCCACGCATGCCAGCTCGCGCAGGCCGACGGCTTCATCCAGGAGTTCCCGGACAAGTACGACACGTACATCGAACAGGGCGGCACCAACGTCTCCGGCGGCCAGCGACAGCGCCTGTGCATCGCCCGCGCGCTGCTCAAGAAGCCGAAGATCCTGATCCTGGACGATTCCACGAGCGCCGTGGACACCAAGACCGACCGACTGATCCGCGAGGCGTTCCACCACGAAATCCCGGACACCACCAAGATCATCATCGTCCAGCGCGTGGCCTCCGTGCAGGAGTCCGACATGATCCTCGTGATGGACGAGGGCCGCATCATGGCCCGCGGCACCCACGAGGAGCTGCTCGCGACCTGCGACGAATACCGGTCCATCTACGAATCCCAGACCCGTAACACTGCGGCCGGGCAGGCCGAGCTCGAGGCGCAGGTCGACGCCGGGAAGACGGTTGAGGCCGTCGGGCATAGCGAAGCCGACCGTATTGAGCAGCGTGCCGAGCAGCGTAACGAGCAGAGCACTGGGCAGAGCGCTGAGCAGCGCACTGGGCAGCGCGCCGACCAGAAAGGAGAGACGCGATGAGCGACCAGCAGAAGCAGCAGAACTTCCGTAACCGCAAGCCGGCGATGGGCAAGGCCGCGCCCGGCACCACCAAGCGCATCTTCGGATACATCCTGCAGTACCGGTTGCGCGTGGTCCTCATTGTGGCGTGCATCCTCATCGGCGCCGCCGCCCAAGCCGGTTCCGCGCTGTTCCTCCAGTCCCTGATCGACTCCTATATCCTGCCGATGGTCGGCCAGACGAACCCCGACTGGGGTCCGCTGCTGCGCGCGGTCACCCTGATGGGATGCCTGTACGTGTCGGGCATCGTCGCGAGCTGGCTGTGGGTGTGGCTGGTCGTCACCGTCGAGCAGGGCACGCTCAAGAAGATCCGTGACGACATGTTCGCCCACCAGCAGCACCTGCCGATCCGCTACTTCGACACCAACGAGCATGGCGACATCATGAGCCGCTACACCAACGACACCGACACCCTGCGTCAGGCGATCTCGCAGTCGTTCCCGCAGATGTTCGCCTCCTTGGTTTCCGCGCTCGCGGCCATCGTCTCGATGTTGTGGCTGTCCGTGCCGATCACCTTGTTCGTGCTGCTGTTCACCGTGCTGCTGTTCTTCATCGTGCGCGCGGTCGTCTCCCGCGCCGGACGGTACTTCGTCAAGCAGCAGCAGTGGCTCGGCGACGTGAACGGCTTCGTGGAGGAGTCGGTGAACGGCCAGAAGGTCATCAAGGTGTTCAATCACGAGGACACCACGCAGAAGACCTTCGACGAGAAGAACCGTGAGCTGTTCGAGGCGTCGGCCGAAGCGAACACCTGGGGCAACGTCACCATGCCGATTGTGGGCAACATGGGCTACGTGCTCTACATCCTGCTCGCCATCGTGGGCGGCGCCATGGCGCTCGCCGGTGTAGGCAACTTCGGCCTGTCCGGTGCGGGTCCGCTCACGCTGGGCACGCTGATTTCGCTGCTGACCCTCTCCCGCTCGTTCATCAACCCGCTGGGCCAGGTGTCGATGCAGCTCAACATGGTGATGATGGCTCTGGCCGGTGCCTCCCGCATCTTCGCGCTGATGGACGAGCTGGTCGAGACCGATGGCGGTACCGTGACGCTGGTGAACGTCGAGCTCGACGAGGACGGCCGCACGATGCGCGAGGTCGATCACGAGACCGGCCACTGGGCGTGGAAGCGCGAGGCCGGCGACGACGGCACCCGGTCCCTCAAGGCCGCCGAGAAGCTGCGCGGGTCCGCGCGCGAGGTGGCCATCAAGGCCAGGGAGCAGGCCGTCACTTCGCCGGACGGACGCCTGACGCTGCTGCGCGGTGATGTGCGCTTCACCAACGTGACGTTCGGCTACAATCCGGACAAGCCGGTGCTGCACGACATCACATGGTTCGCCAAGCCCGGTCAGAAGGTGGCGCTGGTGGGTGCCACCGGTGCCGGCAAGACCACGGTCACGAACCTCATCAACCGGTTCTATGACATTCAGGAAGGCCAGATCCTGTACGACGGCATCTCCGTGGCGAACATCCGCAAGCCCGATTTGCGCCGTTCGCTGGGCGTGGTGCTGCAGGACGTGAACCTGTTCACCGGTACTGTGATGGACAATATCCGGTACGGCCGTTTGAATGCCACCGACGAGGAGTGCATCGAGGCGGCGCGTCTGGTCAATGCGGACGGCTTCATCCGCATGCTGCCGCAGGGGTATCAGACGGTGCTGGAGGGTGACGGCTCCGGGCTTTCGCAGGGTCAGCGCCAGCTGATCTCCATCGCGCGTGCCGCCGTGGCCGATCCGCCGGCGCTGATTCTCGACGAGGCCACCTCCTCGATCGACACCCGTACCGAGGAGGTCGTGCAGGCCGGCATGGATGCGCTGATGAAGGGGCGCACGGTCTTCGTGATCGCGCACCGCCTGTCCACCGTGCGCAACTCCGATGTGATTATGGTGCTCGACCACGGCCGCATCATCGAACGCGGCTCGCACGACGAGCTCATCGCTCTCAAGGGCGAGTACTACCAGCTGTACACCGGCGCGGTGGAGCTGGAGTAGCGGGGCTGGAGTAGTCGTGCTGGGTGATGCCTGGTTGCTCTCCATCGGCTTGGCGCTTGGCTGCGTGGTGTTGGCTGCGTGGTGTTGGCCGCGTGGTGTTGGCCGAGTGGCGCTTGGCTGAGTGACGTTGCTGATGGAGACGGACCGGTGTCGGTCGTGTGAGGTACCGGTTGCGGCACCGATTACGGACTGGTTGCGGTACCGTTTGCGGACTGGTTTGTGCGCGGTCCGGGTCATCTTGCGGGGTTTGTGCTGGGTGACTGTGGCGCAAACTGTGGCGCGCGCCCAGTAGCGGGCCGGTAACGGGACGAAGCGTAAGTTTCAAACGAAGTAATGTTACGTTTCGTCCCATTTTGCCAC
>NZ_JFAO01000013.1:0-57322 GCF_006408945.1 Bifidobacterium sp. UTBIF-78 | reverse complement strand
AAACGCAGACACCAACTTGACAAAGCACACGGCGTTCAGGTTGACGGACAGCCGGTCCTCGCCCAGCGGGGCGGCATAGCAGATGCCGTTGCCCCATATCAGCCAGTCGTTTCCCTCCTCGTCCGTGTACACGGACGGGTCGATGTGGTATCCGGGAAGATCGTCCCTTGCGACCAGGGGTCGTCCCGTGGATTCGAACGGGCCGTATGGGGAGTCCGCCCATGCCGCCCCGATCTGTCCCTCGCATACGAAGTACAGGTAGTATTTGTCCCCGTGTTTGAGCATCGCGGGTGCCCAGGCGTGCTCGTCGCCCCAGGGCACGTCGTCGAGGGAGAGTATCTGCCCGCCGTCCGTCCAGTCCACGAGATCCGCGGACGTGTACACGCGGAAGGTCCGCGAACCCCAGTCGTCGAATCCGTCCTCGGTCGCGTACAGGAAGTAGCGGGGGCTCCCCGTTTTAGGGTCGTCGAAGACGATCGGGGCCGGGTCCGCCAGATACCTGTGCAATGGGGTGTGGCGCGGGGCCGGCATACTGAGCCTGTCGTTCATGGTGCTCCTCTCTGCATGATGCAGGGCGACGGGAATGCAGGAATGATATCCCCGCCGCCATGGACGGATACGCTACTGACATCGAATGCGCGACCTAAACCAGCGTAGACGGCAGGTCATATGAATACCCGATAATCGCGCCTATGCTGGATTCTCTTGTCTGACGATCAGACATCTGGTTTTGTTCAGGCGGCCGGTCGCTCGACCGTACGTACGATTCCCGATGGAATACGAGCAGCGCGGGTCGAGGAACGAATCCATCACGTCGCTGCCTTCATGCTCCGCCTCGTGTAGGAGCGCTGCGTCCACCGGCTGCTCGTCTTCGATGCGCATCCGTCCGGCGTTCAGTCGCAGGGTCAGGAAGACGGGCCCGTTGTCGTTTTCGGCGTAAACGCGGATGGTTCCGGTGTCGGAGAAGTGGAAGAGGATGCGTCTGATGTCCATGGACTTCGTATCCCCGTCGAGATTATGCCGGTCGGGGCACGCCTTGAGGCGCCCGAACCGGCGCGCACGGATGGCGAGTGGTTTGCTGTAGTCGTGGCTCCGGTCGCTCATCGGTACCAGGATGCCGATGATGGGTGGCAGGATGACAAGACCCAGAACGATGACGGTCGCGTCGATGGGGAACGGTGGGTCTCCGTGGAAAAAGACGTCGGCGAGGGAGCGTTTATTGAGTATCAGGTAGTAGATGAGCAGGAAGACCGCGTTCATAATGGCCGTCATGATAGTGCACCCGATGATGGCGGGCAGGGTGGCGGCGATGCTGTTGCCGGGCGTTTCGGGTATGCCGGAAATCCACTTGCGTTCTGCGGTCCCATCCGTCTGATTCACCATGATGCCCGCCCTCCATCCGACCTTCTGGTCGTTGTCTCCATTATCGTATGGGCGGTGGATGTGACGGAATCGACGCCATAACGCAGGCCATGCGACCCTTCGGAATCGGTCCCCTCATCTTCACTGTCATGTTCGTCCTCCCGCCGCCCGAATGCTCGCCGTGCGCCGAATCGCCGTCCGACCATTCGCCCATGAGCAACGAGATGAGTATCGCCGGGCTTCGTAAACGGTCACGCGCCGCGGAATATGTGGAGGTGCGAGGTCTCGGTCAACGCCAAGCCGAGGTACGGGCGTGGCGGTTCGGGGCCATGTCGTACGATAGGTTGGTACGAATAGGGGGTATGACAGTGGTTTCTGAACGTCATGCATCGCATCGCCGTGAGTCGAGTGGTCCGGTCATGGATCCGGCGGCGCTGGCGGAGTTCGAGCGGCTGAAGGCAGCGGCTGACAACTCGATTGCCGAACTTGATCGCCGGCTCGAGGCGCTCAAACAGGGCGACAACAAGAAACAGCAACACTGACGGATCTGGCCAACGGGCGCAAGCCCTTGGCCGAGTCCGTCGTATCATCCATACCCATCCGCCGGCAGTATCCGGCGGACTCCCCGTCATATCCGATAGGACCGTCGTGCCACCGCAACGACGTGGCTCACCGAAGAGCCTCGAAAATAACCAATCAGGATGATTGGATGCTGTGGCCGTGTGGTTCTGCGGTTCAACCCGTCCGTTTCGAAACCGCGGAACCGCAGAACCGCAGAACGTGGGGGATTGTGCGGGCCTCGCCCCCGCGGAACAGAGGGTATCGGCGCATCGGATCGGCGTATCAGGCCAATACAACGCATCGGCGAATCACGTCGGCGACTTCAGGCCTCACACCCCGGCATCCGGCATGGCGGACCAGTCGAGGTCGCCGTTCTGCTCGACCAGATAGTAGACGGTCGCGTCGCTTGGCGCGGGCTTCATCGTGACCATCTTGTTCGTGTAGCCGTTCAGTCTGGAATTGGTGGGCACGAATGGATCGACGGTCGAAAAGTCGTCGGCCGAGACCTCGGTCTTGTCGTACTGGCTCGTGTCCCGCATGAGGATGAACGGGCGGCTCGTGTCCACCGCCTTCTGTTTCCGGGCCTTCGCCAGAGCATCGGCGTCGAAGTAGCCGGAATCCTCCAACGATTGCACGTCGGCGCCTACCGGGAAGTACACCAGAAAGTCCTTCATGCGGAAGGTGGTGCCGGTGGGAGACTGGCCGGCGTCCACGCCGGCGGGCAAGTCAGGACCTTGGGTGTCCTCGTTGTAAGTGGCCTGATAGTACTCCCCGTCGACGCAGTATTCCCCGACCGAGGCTGCCATGACCGTGCCGCCGCAGTCGCGCAGATCCATACCGGCGTACAGTTCGAACATCCCCCAATCCTTGAGCAGCAGATGGTTCCTCATCGGCAGCTCATGCTCGGACATGATGCCGTACGGCTTGACCAGCACGCCGCTGATGTCCTGCGAGAAGTTCGTCAGACCGAGCACGTCGAACCGGTCCGCCGGTTCACGTCCCTTGATTTGCAGGTAGGAGTCGGCCTCGGTACCGCCGCCGAACGGGCCGTTCGCCTGCTCAAGGGTGATGCAATCCTTGGAGGTATCCACCACACGGCTCTTGCAGTACATGCCAATCATCGGGATGGCATTCATATCGGCCACGGTGTATCCGCCGGTGGTCTTGGTCAGTATGTCTATATTGCTGGACTTATCCACGCCGTAGTACAGCGTCACCTTCTCGCCGGAATCGAGCGTGGAACCGGGGCCCGGGTAGGAGCCGGAGATCTTGCCCACGTACTGCTTGGACGAGTAGTGCGGTTCCAGATCCACGTCGTAGCCCTGCGATTCCAGACTGCCCACGGCCTTGTCCTTGTCCATGCCGAGCACGTCCACGGGGATGCCCTCGCCCTTGGATGCCACGCCGATGTAGATGCCGTCGTCCTTGTCATCGTCGGTCAGTCCCGTGCCCGGCGCCGGATGGGTCACCGCGACCTGGCCCTCCGGAATCGTGCTGTCGTCCGAAATCACGACGTTCTTGTAATGGACCGGCACGCCCATGCCCGCGAACGTGTCCGTGACATCGGTGACCGGCTTGCCGATGGTGTCTTCCGGCACGCCCGGCCCGGCCGATTCACGCACCTTGACCGTGGAGCCCGCGGCCACGCGCTGACCTTGCGTCATGTCGTCGTAGCCGAGGAAGACGCCGCGTTCCTCGCCGGAGAACACCGGCACGGTTTCGGCGTTGAGTCCCTTGATTTTGAGCGCTGCGGTGACGTCCTTCGCCTGGACCTTGCCGCCCGCGCCGCCGCCGGTCCGGGAGGCGACCTGCCTGGCGATGGCGTCGGGGGAGGGCAGCGTCTTGCCGCCCCAGATCTCGAGTCGGTAGGTGGCGAATAGGGTGATGGCGGCGGCGATGAGCACCGCCAACAGCGAGGCCAGCGCGACGATGAGCCTGTTCGGACCAGGCCTGGCGGGGACCGGTATCGTCGTGTCGGAGGCGCCCGGGGCCGCGTTCATTCGCGGCCGGCCGGTCGTGGTCAGTGCCGTGCCGCATCGGGTGCAGAAGCGATTGCGGTCCGGCATCGCCGCGTGACAATTCGGACAGATCATGGTTTCCTCTTCCGCTCTTTTTCGCTTTTCCTATGCCGTCGCTGGCCAAGACATCTCTCTGTCTGACAAGCATAGTCCGTTATGCACTCCGTATAAATGATTCCTATGACCGCTGGCCGCCAGAACCCTTCCATCATGACTACGATGGGCTGATGTATGCAGTGACCCACGTAGAAAGGGAATGGACATGGCAGACGAGACGACCGCCGCGCAGCCGACCGCGCAAACCACCGAGAAGCCCGTGGTCGAAAGCTTCCAGCTCGATCACACCAAGGTCAAGGCGCCGTACGTGCGCTACATCGACACCGAGAAGGGCCCGCACGGCGACGTGATCTCCAATTACGACCTGCGACTGACGCAGCCGAACAAACAGGCCATTCCCACCGGTGGTCTGCACACCATCGAGCACACCATCGCAGTGCTGCTACGCGAACGCATCCCGGGCTACATCGACTGCTCGCCGTTCGGCTGCCGCACCGGATTCCACCTGCTCACCTGGGGCGAGCACTCCACCGAGGACGTGGCGCGCGCGCTCAAGGAGTCGCTGGAGTTCATCGCTTATAAGGCCACATGGGACGACGTGCCCGCCACCACCGAGAAGAGCTGCGGCAACTACCGCGACCACAGCCTGTTCACCGCCAAGGAATGGGCCAAGCAGATTCTCGAGGAGGGCATCAGCTCCGACCCGTTCGAGCGCAAGGTCGTCTGACCGCGGCGCCGATTCCTGCGGCGTTGATTTCCGCGGCGTTGATTTCCGAGTTGGGCGCAGCCTCGATTCCCGGGAACGACGACCCAGCTCTCACGCCCCTCTCGCGGCGCATGTCCGGCATGCAACGCGAGAGGGGTTTCTTGTGCCCGCGGCATGGTAGGTTTACCGTCGGTTGGTTGTCGGTTATCATGTCGTCAACCTGCGTATCGGAGAGGTAGGGCATGACTCAGTCGATTCAGTCGAACACGGTGGATAAGGCGGCGCGCCGGTTCCGTCACGCCACGATGCGTGATTTCGCGCAGATGCAGAAGATCTACGCTCATGCCCGCACGCTGATGGCGGCCAGCGGCAACCCCACCCAGTGGGGTACCGCGTTCCCGCGCGAATCCGTGATTCTTGACGACATCGCCAACCAGCGTGCCATGCTGTTGGTGGACGAGGTGGGCGGCCGCGAGCGCATCCTCGCCCAGTTCGCGCTGTGCCCGGGCGAGGACCCGACCTACGCCAGAATCGACGGTGCCTGGCTGGACAACGACAGCTACGTGACCATCCACCGCATCGCGGCCTCCGGACTGGTCAGGCACGCCGCCCGCGACTGCATCCGCTGGGCGCTGAAGCATTACGGCAATGTGCGCGCCGACACCCATCCCAACAACAAAATCATGCAGCATGTGCTGGAAAGCTCCGGTTTCGCCCGCTGCGGCCTCATCCAGCTGCTGGACCGTCCAACCGACACCACGCGGATCGCCTACCAGCGCCACGAGTGGTGAGGCGCGTCTATCGCAGGATGGATTTGCGTCTACCTAGAGATGCTGAGTGAATGATGGTGGACTTCCCCTATGTGGGGAATCTGTTGTGCCGCGGTGTACGGTACGGGTCGTGTCCCGCGCTCGCTATGCCCCGCTGCATACTGAAACCGGTTTCTCGATGAATGGCGGTAAATTTCGTTGTCCCCATTTCTGAAATTCATCGATATTGTCGGATGGTGGCAAGAAGGATTGTCCCCATCCGTTTTTTGAAGGTTCCAAACAAGAATTGTCCCGACAGGCTGAATCTCAGAAACGTTGAAATTCAGCCGTTTCTCCGCTGCGGGCTTCAAACTGGAGGGTGTCATCCTGCTCGGTTGGTTGTCCCCATTTGCCGGAAAGGCCTGAATGTCGAAATCGTGGTACGATTCTTCCGTAGAATCCCACGATGTGGACGAATCCATTCCACAATAATCAGTCCATCGCATCAATCCAAACAAAAAGGGGTTTCTCATGAACCAACATGAGAAACCCCTATCAGGACGATGCGTCGGGGGCTGTTCCCGAATCGGTGTCAGGCCTTGTCCGTCGTGGCCGTGACCTTGGCCTCGACGGCCTTCGCGCCGGCCGCGCCACCAAGCTTGGAGCGCTTGCGGCTGTAGGCGAAGTAGACGATCAGGCCGAGGCCGAACCACACCGCGAACCGCACCCAGGTCTCCCAGTTGAGGCCTGCGATGAGCACGAAGCAGAACACGATGGAGATGATCGGCGTGAACGGCACGAGCGGGGCCTTGAAGCCGCGGTGCGCGTCCGGCTGCGTCTTGCGCATCCACAGGATACCGGCGGAGACGATGATGAACGCGGTCAGGGTGCCGATGTTCACCAGCTCGAACAGCACGTTGATGTTGATGAAGCCGCCGGCGATCGCGGTCAGGATACCGAAGAACCACGTACCCTTGAACGGCGTGCGGTACTTCTCGTGCACATGGCCGAAGAACTCCGGGAACAGGCCGTCACGGCTCATCGCGTAGCAGATGCGGGACTGGCCGTAGAGCTGCACGAGCATCACCGTGGTCATGCCGATCAGGGCGCCGAGGTTGACGATCACGGCAAGCCAGTTGAGGCCGGTCGCCAGAATCACGCCGGCCACCGGGGCGTCGATGAACTTGGCGAACTCCTGATACGGCACCACGCCGGTCATGATGAACGTCATCACGATGTACAGCACGGTGGAGATAGCCAGCGAAAGCAGGATGCCGCGCGGCAGCGTCTTGTTCGGGTTCACGGTCTCCTCGGCCGAGGACGACACGGCGTCGAAGCCGATGAAGCTGAAGAACACGATCGAGGCGGCCGGCACGATGCCGTACGGCTGGGTGGAGCCGGGCTGGAAGGTGTAGATGCCGTACGGGGAGAACGGGTGCCAGTTCTCCGGGTTCACGAACCACACGGTGCACACGATGAACAGCACGATGATGATGAGCTTGATCATCACCATGATGTCGTTGGTGCGCTTGGTCTGGTTGATACCGATGGACAGCACCCAGGTGATGAGTAGCACGATCACGAAACCGGGCAGGTTGAAGTACGTGGTCACGCCCGGCGTGGTGCCGTACGCGGCCGTGAGCTCGACCGGCAGATGCAGGCCGAAGCCCTCAAGCAGCTTGTTGAAATAGCCCGACCATCCGGCGGACACGGTGGCCGCCTGCAGGGCGTACTCCAGAATCAAATCCCAGCCGATGATGAAGGCGATGAGTTCGCCGAACGCCAGATAGGCGTAGGAGTAGGCCGAACCGGAGACCGGGGCCATCGAAGCGAATTCGGCGTAGCACAGGCCGGCGAAACCACAGCAGATGGCGGCCAGCAGGAAGGAGACGGACAATGCCGGGCCGGCGGTCAGCGCGCCCTTGCCGGTGAGCACGAAGATACCGGTGCCGATGATCGCGCCGATGCCGAGCATCGTCAGATCGAACGTGTGCATGGTTCGTTTCAGCGGAGTGGATTCAGATACCAGCTGATCCACGCTTTTCTTACGGAAGAGATCCATGTTCTTCTCTCATGAACTTGGGTTATGGGGCTGAACCGGACGGATTTCCGGGATCCCGGCACGCCTCAACGCCGGGAATCAGAACGGTTCGCATCAGTATGCGGAGGACCGTATAGTCCGCACAGTGTACGCCGATGGCGGGGACAATGCGCGTCCCGTCCCAGAATCAAGGACATCCCTGTGTAACTTTTGCGTTACTTTTCGGCCCTCTTCCGGCGGTTATGGACGCACGTCACATTCCCGCGCAACAATAGGGACTCATGAGCATGAACGCAGCACCAGAAATCGCATTCTCGTCCGAGCAGGGCAGGGCCAACTACGCGGCCGCCCGCCGTCAATACCCCGCACAGGCCATCGTGGACCTCAAGGCCATGCGGGACAACATGGCCCATCTGGTCTCCGTGGTGGGCGGGCCGGACTCCGGCACCGCGGTCATGGGCGTGGTCAAAGCGGACGCCTACGGCCATGGACTGCTGCCCGCCGCCCTCGCCGCGCTCGCCGGCGGCGCCACCTGGCTCGGCACCGCGCAATCGCACGAGGCGCTGCTGCTGCGCAAACTCGGCATCGGCCCTGATCGCTGCCACATTCTCACTTGGGTCTACAACGGCACCGAAGTGCCGTTCGACGAACTCATCTCAGCCGATATCGACGTGTCCGTCGGCTCCCTGCCCGGCATCGACGCGGTGGCGGAGGCGGCCCGCCGGCTCGGCAAGCCCGCCCGCGTGCATGTGAAGGTCGATTCCGGCTTCGGCCGCAACGGCTTCACCCCTGCGGGATTCGACGCGGCGCTCGCCAAACTGGTGCCGCTCGCGCATGAAGGCGTGATTCAGGTGATCGGCCAGTGGAGCCATCTGGCCGTGGCCGATTCGCCGGACGTGCCGGAGTTCGTGGCCTCCACCGACCGGCAGATCGAGGCGTTCAAGGACTTCACCCGTCGCATGGAGGCAGCCGGCCTTCCGCCGCAGATCCGCCATCTGGCCAACACCGCGGCCACGCTGGACCGTCCGGAGATCCATTTCGAGCTCACGCGTCCCGGCATCGGCCTGTACGGCTACGAGCCCGATCCGGCCATGGGCACCCCGCGCGACTGGCATCTGACGCCGGCCATGCGCCTGCAGGCCCAGCTCGGCACGGTCAAGGACGTCGAGGCCGGGCACGGCATCTCCTACGGCCGCACATATCTGACGCCGGACAACACCTCCACCGCCATCGTGCCGCTCGGCTACGCGGACGGCATCCACCGCTCCGCCTCCGGTTTCGATATGGAGGGTGCCAAGCACGTCGAAAAGCCCGGCGGTCCGGTGCGTATCATGACCGCCGCCGGTCCGCGCCTCTACCGTGTGTGCGGCCGCGTGTGCATGGACCAGTTCATCGTGGACCTGCACGGTTCGGCCGCCGAACTCGGCGTGCACGAAGGCGATACGGTCGAGCTGTTCGGCCCCGGCCGCGGCGAGGAGTACGCCGAGCCGACCGCCGACGATTGGGCCCGCGCCGCCGACACCATCAGCTACGAGATCTTCACCTGCCTGAGAAACCGCATCCCGCGCCTGTACGAGCACGCCGCCGAGGTGCTGCCCGCAACCGACCTCGCCAAGCTCGACCCGGCGTCGCTGCTGTAGCGTGCGGCGCTGGCTGTGCGGTGCGGTTTGCTGAGGTTTGGTGCGGGGACGGGCGTTGGGGAACATCCGCATGTAGTGGTGCAGGTCGCGTCGGCGTGTAATCGTGCGGTGCGGCAGCCTTATCGCTGGGGTTGCCCTATGCTGGAGCCATGGAGACGACGCGGGATGGGGAACCGGTGCTGAGCGACGAGGGCTACGACGCCTTCGATGAGGAACGCTGGGCCCCCGAACCGCCCAAATCCAAATCCCGTACCGCCTTCGAGCGTGACCGGGCCCGTCTCATCCATTCCTCGGCACTGCGCAGGCTCGGCGCGAAAAGTCAGATTCTGGTGGCTGGCACCGATGATTTCGCCCGTACCCGGCTCACACATACGCTGGAGGTCGCCCAGATCGGCCGGCAGATCGGCGCGATGCTCGGCTGCGACCCGGACGTGGTGGACTGCGCCTGCCTCGCCCACGATCTGGGCCATCCGCCGTTCGGACACAACGGCGAGCGGGCGCTTGCGAACATCGCCCGCAATATCGGCGGTTTCGAGGGCAATGCGCAGACCATGCGCATCCTGACCCGCCTTGAACCCAAGATCTTCCATCCCGACGGTCGTTCGGCCGGCGTGAATCTCACCCGTGCGGCGCTTGACGCGGCCGTCAAATACCCGTGGACGCTGGCCGAGGCTGACCAGCATCCCAAGGGCGAGCGCTCCAAGAAGTTCTGCGTCTACCCGGATGACGAACCCGTGTTCCGGTGGCTCAAGATCAACGCCCCTGCGGCCACCAAGCCGATGGAATGCCAGATTATGGACCTGTCGGACGACATCGCCTACTCCGTGCACGACGTGGAGGACTCCATCGCCACCGGCGCGTTCGATCCGATTGTGCTCACCGACCCTCGCATGATGGATCGTATCGTCGAGGCCACCCGGGCATGGTACGGCGCGAAATGGGACCCGGACAAACTGCTCGCCGCCTACCGCCGGTTGCGCCGCGAACAGCTGTTCCCCTCACATTTCAACGGGTCTCGCCGGGCGCTCGCGGAACTCAAGAACATCACCTCCGACCTGATTGGACGGTTCTGCTGGTCCGTGGAGACCGCCACCCGCGACACCTATGGTCCCGGCCCGCTGACCCGGTATTCCGCGAACATCGTGATTCCCGAGGAGACGAATTACGAGATCGTGGCGTTGAAGGGCATCGCCGTGTATTTCGTGATGGCGCCGCGCGAACGCGAGCCGTTCCATCAGGAGGAGCTCAAGATCGTCGAGGACCTGATCGACGTGCTCATGGCTGACTCGCCGCGCCCGTCGGATGCTTTGGAGGATCAGTTCCTGGACGACTGGGACGAATCGACCAACGACGACGAGCGGCTGCGTGTGGCCATCGATCAGGTGGCTTCGCTCACGGACGGGTCGGCCCTGGCGTTGCACTCGATTCTGTGCTGAACTGTGGCGGGTCGCCAGTGTCTGGTTGCCTGTGCTTGGTTGCCCATGCCGGGAACGGCTTTCCGCCGTCGCTTTCGGTAAAATTTTACCGTGTCCCGGCTCTGGCGGTACTCTTGTGACCTATGGTCGGGATGATTAAGAAGGAAGACATCGAAAAGGTTCGCGCCGCGGCGGACCTGTACGACATCGTGTCCGCGACCGTGACGCTCAAGCCTTCCGGCACCGGCACGTTCGTGGGGCTGTGCCCGTTCCACGACGAGAAGACCGGCAGCTTCAACGTACGCCCCTCTCTCGGCGTATGGCACTGCTTCGGCTGCGGTCTGGGCGGCGACGTGTTCAAATACGTCGAGCAGGTCGAGAACATCGACTTCCGTGAGGCCGTGGAGCTGCTCGCCGACCGATACCACATCGAGTTGCATTACGAGAACTCCGGCACGGGGGAGGGACGTCCCGAAGGGGGCGGTTCCAAGCGGACCCGGTTGCTCGAGGCATGCGAGGAGGCCCAGCGGTTCTTCGTGTCCCAGATCCTCACCAAGGAGGCGCTGGCGGCACGCAAGCTGCTCGGCGGCCGCAACTTCTCCCAGGCCGATTGCGAGCGGTTCGGCTGCGGCTACGCGCCGCAGGGGTGGGACAATCTCGTGCGGCATCTGGCCTCGAAGGGCTTCACGCAGAAGGAGATGCTGGACGCCGGACTCGCCCGTCAGGGCCAGCGGGGCATCTACGACTACTTCCGTGGGCGCGTGACCTGGCCCATTCGCGATTCGACCGGTCGCACGCTCGGCTTCGGCGCGCGCAAGCTGTATGAGGACGACCAGATCGCCGCCAAATACATCAACACCCCGGACACCCAGCTCTACCGGAAAACCCAGGTGCTGTACGGCATCGATCTGGCCAAATCCGCCATCGTCAAGAAGCGGCAGGCGGTGATCGTCGAGGGATACACCGATGTGATGGCCATGCATCTGGCCGGCGTCGACACGGCCATCGCCACCTGCGGCACGGCGTTCGGCGCCGAACACGCCAAGATCGTGCGCCGGCTCATCGCCGACGATTCGTTGGGCGCCGTGCAGCTCATCGGACCGCTGAAGGTCAAGGACCAGCCGCTGAGTTCGCGTATCGTGTTCACGTTCGATGGCGACGCCGCCGGGCAGAAGGCCGCGCTGCACGCCTTCGGGCTGGATTCCGCGTTTCTCTCCCAGACATTCGTGGCCGTGGCGGACGACAATCTCGACCCGTGCGATTTGAGGATCGAACGCGGCAACGAGGCGGTGCGCTCGCTGATCGCCAATGCCAAGCCGCTCTATGATTTCGTGATCGACGCCGCCATCGGCCGCTTCGACCTGACCTACACGCCCGGGCAGGTGGGGGCGATGAAGGCTGTGGCGCCGCTGGTGGCGCAGATTCGCGACCGCTCGCTGTGGGATGCCTATGCGCGCAAGGCCGCCGGCCGCATCGGCGTGGACCTTGAGGTGATGCGGCGTGAGGTGCTTGCGGCGCGCAACCGGTTGCATGTGCGTGACGAGGACGCCTATGCTCCGCGTCGGCGGTTCCAGCGTGAGGAGGAGCCGTATCAGGAGCCGGGCTCCAACCCGTATGCGAATCCGGCCGCGCGCAAGGCGTTGGAACGGCATGATGCCTCGGAGCAGACGTATTTCAAGATCGACGACGCCGTGTTCATCGCCGAACAGCAGTTCATGGCCACGCTGATTCAGGTGCCGCGCGCCATCGACCGCGCCATGTTCGGCCAGCTCACGCTCGACCATTTCATGACTCCGGTGTTCCGCACGCTCTTCCAGGCCATCGTGGCGGCCGGCGGACTGCCTCCGGACGACACTCCGCAGGGCCTGTGGATGCACAATCTCACCAAGGCCGGCGGGCCCATGCTCAATCAGGTCATCAACGAGCTGGCTGTCATGCCGTTGCCGCTGCCCGGGGATGACAAGGGCACGGGGGCTCAGGTGGCGCAGCAGAACACGGCCGGGGGCGGTGCCGCTGCGGGCGGTGCCGCGGCCGTGCAGCTGCGCCAGCCCACCAAGGAGGAGCAGCGCTATGCCTCCGAACTGCTGACCAGATTGGTGGATATGGGCTTCATGCGTCAAATCGGTCTTGCTCGACGTCGCATGGCCCAGTTGCCGGACGGCGAGGAGAAAATCGCGCTGCTCGGCCGCATCGCCCGCATGGAGACCGCCCGCAAGGACCTCCAAGCCCAGGTCTACGGCAACACCGTCGGCTAGTGTCCTACACCAGCAGCTCGTTGATTATGATTTGGCTCTCCTTGTCAGGACGTTACGCGTAGAGCGCGTCCATACTTGCGGGACGAGCTGGTCCGCGAAGCGGGTCTGAGGGATAGTCAATTCACCGGCGACTGTCGACAACCGTACGGTGTGGAATACTGGCAGAGAAGGCCGATTCGCAGCCCATAATGGCTGTCAGCCGGATTGGTTGGGTCGGAAAACATCGAATTGGCCCCATCCAAATTGGACTGGTTTGGTTGCATCCCGTGTGCGTGTTTGATAATGGGCGGGTCGATAACCGCTCAACATCGAACACAAGGGGACGAACAATGACGCAGAATCGTGCGGAACTCAACCGGAATCTGGCCCAGATGCTCAAGGGCGGCGTGATCATGGATGTGACCACGCCCGAACAGGCCAAGATCGCCCAGGACGCCGGTGCCTGCGCCGTGATGGCGCTCGAGCGCATCCCCGCCGACATTCGTGCGGCCGGCGGCGTCTCCCGCATGAGCGACCCCGCCATGATCAAGGGCATCCAGGAGGCCGTCTCCATCCCGGTCATGGCCAAGGTGCGCATCGGCCACATTGCCGAGGCCCGCATCCTGCAGGCCATCGAGATCGACTACATCGACGAATCCGAAGTGCTGTCCCCGGCGGACGACGTATACCACATCGACAAGAACCAGTTCGATGTGCCGTTCGTGTGCGGCGCGAAGAACCTGGGCGAGGCCCTGCGCCGCATCGCCGAGGGTGCGGCCATGATCCGCACCAAGGGCGAGCCCGGCACCGGCGACGTGATCCAGGCCGTGCGCCACATGCGCACGATGAACAAGCAGATTCACGAGCTCGTCTCCCTGCGTGACGACGAGGTCTACGAGGCCGCCAAGCAGCTCGCCGTGCCGTACGACCTGGCCAAGTACGTCCACGACAACGGCCGTCTGCCCGTCGTCAACTTCGCCGCCGGCGGTGTGGCCACCCCGGCCGACGCGGCCCTGATGATGGAACTCGGCGCCGAAGGCGTGTTCGTCGGCTCCGGCATCTTCAAGTCCGGCGACCCGGCCAAGCGCGCCGCCGCCATCGTCAAGGCCACCGCCAACTGGCAGGACGCTGATCTGCTCGCCAAGCTGTCCGAGAACCTCGGCGAGGCCATGGTCGGCATCAACGAGGACGAGATCCAGACCATCATGGCCGCCCGCGGCGAGTGACGGTTCTCGTGCTTCCCCTGGCGGAACTTAGTCAGTGAGGCCGCCGATTATCCGGTCGGCGCGCTTCTTCGCTCAGGCCGGCCTCCCTTGGTCGGTGAGGCCGCTGAAGCCGATGATTCCGCCAATCGAAGAGAGCATCGTGCAAAGAGATGACGATGGTCTTTCCTTTCCGGCTCCCCTCGCGGAGGGGAGCTAATACGATGCGGCAGAACAGGCGGACAATCCCATTTCCGGCTCCCCTCGCCGAGGGGAGCTGTCAGCTCTGCTGACTGAGGGGAGACATCGCAAAAGAGGTAACCATGGTTGTAGCTGTTGAATACATTTCCAAAGAGGAATCGGACGGTGTCGAATCCGCCAAGCACGGCGTGACCGGCATCCTCGCCGTGCAGGGCGCCTTCGCCGAGCATGCGGCCGTGCTGGACAAGCTGGGCGCCCCGTGGAAGCTGCTGCGCGCCGCCGAGGACTTCGATGAATCCATCGATCGCGTGATTCTGCCCGGTGGCGAATCCACCACGCAGGGCAAGCTGTTGCGCTCCACGGGCCTGTTCGAGAAGATCGACGCGCACATCAAGGCCGGCAAGCCGGTGTTCGGCACTTGTGCCGGCATGATTCTGCTCGCCAAGAAGCTCGACAACGATGCGAACGTATACTTCGGTGCACTCGACGCCGTGGTGCGCCGCAACGCCTATGGCCGTCAGCTGGGCAGCTTCGCCGCCACCGCCGACTTCGGCAAGCCCGGCGATGCGGACTACATCGCGGACTTCCCGTTGGTGTTCATCCGCGGACCGTATGTAGTGTCGGTGGGGGATGCTGCTGTGGCCAAGACCGAGGTGGACGGCCATGCGGTCGCGTTGCGGCAGGGCAACATCCTCGCCACCGCGTTCCACCCCGAACTTACGGACGACACGCGCCTGCACGAGCTGTTCCTGTCGCTGTAACGGACGTCCTGTCGCTATAACGAGTGCCTTGTCGCTGTGAATGGACGCCTACGGCCCTTTCCGTGCGGTCCATCGCGTCTTGCGAACCTGTGGCTGCTCATGATGTCCCCGTGAAGGCCCCACGGTGTAGGGATTGCCCCATGATGTAGGGACTTTCCCACCATGTAGGGAAACTCCCACGGTGTAGGGATGAAAAACGGCGGAAAACCGCCATTTCCGAAAAACGGCTCCCTACACCATGGGGAAATCCCTACATGGTGGGAAAGTTCCTACGCCGTGGGGTGATGGGCGTGACAGACAGCACGGTGTGTTGCATTGGCGTCGCGGCGCGCATATGCGGGGTGCCGATATGCTGTACGTGGAAACCGATACGTCCTGCAATGTGCAGGCGTATGGGAAGCATGATACGGAAAACGTCCGATCTGTGGATGCGCCCTGCAATATGCGGCATTCGACGCGAGGAAAGGCGGTGAACATGCAGCTACGGTTGAATCGGCACAGCAGCGTGCCGTTGTATCGGCAGCTGGCCGCCGAGTTGCGTGAGCGAATCGTCTCCGGAGCGCTTGCCGAAGGCTACCGGCTGCCACCCGAGCGCGAACTGGCCGGTCAGCTCGAGGTCAATCGGACCACAGTGCTCCAGGCCTATCAGCAGTTGAAGGATGAAGGGCTCATTGCCTCCAAGGTCGGCAAAGGCACCTTCGTATTACCAGTATTACCCGTAAAACCGGCTGTGGTACCGGCGCGAAGCGATACGCCGACGTCGCCGTCGGAGGTCCGGCATACTGAACTCCATACGATTCGCCAGCAGCATCGCCCATCGGACGCACCTGAGCCGACCATCGTTCGCCCACCATGGTCCGTGCTGTTCAGCGACTATTCCAATCGGTTCACTTATCACGACATCGCCTCCGCCGAACGCGCCCAGCGCGGCGACATGACGATCGACTTCGCCACCGGCTCTCCCAATCCCGCCGACATTCCCGATGACCTGCTGCGCGCGGTCAGCCTTGAAGCGTTCTCCTCGCACGAATTCGATGGCCAGCCCGAGTCACCCATCGAAGGATTCGATGAACTACGCGAACTGCTCGCCCGTCATATGCAAACCCGTGGCGTGCGCTGTGATGTGCGCAATGTGATGGTGCTTTCCGGCTCCGAACAGGGCATCGATCTCATCGTGCGCGCGTTCGTCAATCCCGGGGACTGCGTGCTGGTCGAACAGTCCACGTTCTTCCCGGCCCTGCAGACGTTCCGCTCGGCGGACGCGCGTATCGTCGGCGTGCCCATGGACGAGCACGGCATGCGCACCGATCTGCTTGAGGGGTATTGTGCGCGGTTCCGGCCGAAGCTCATCTACACCGTCCCCACCTTCCAGAACCCCACCGGCACCACCATGCCGCTTGACCGTCGTCGCCGGCTTATCAACGTGGCCCGGCGATACCAGTGCCTCATCGTCGAGGATGATGCCTACGGCGAACTGTGGTACGGACCGGCGCGGAAACCCGAGTCGGGCGACGTGCCGGGATTCGCATCCGCACCGGGCCGCGCGCAGGCGAGCGTGCACGAGTCCGTGCAGGAACAGGAGCTGTCGCGACGCAGGCCAGTGCCGCTGGCCGGCATGGAGAACGAAGGATACGTGATGTATCTCTCCACATTCTCGAAGACCGTGACCTCCGGCCTGCGTACGGGCTGGATCGTGGCCGATCCGCATGTGATCGGCCGGCTTGCGGCGTTGCGGCGGATGGTGGATCAGCACACGAGCACGTCCTCGCAGCGCATCTGTCTGGAGCTGCTCAAAGAGGGGCGCATCGCCGAACACATCCGCACACTGACCGTTTCGTATCGGCATCGTCGTGACACGGCCATTGCAGCGCTGAAAGAGTATGCGCCTGCGGGAATGCACTGGACCACGCCGGAAGGCGGCTACTACATCTGGGTATCGCTGCCGGAGGGCGTGCGCTCGCTGGACGTGCTCGCCGCGTGCCGTGCGCGTGGCGTCACCTTCATGCCGGGAAGCGTTTTCGACGTCGATGAGATGGACGATTCCCACCTCCGCCTCAACTTCGTACGTCCATCCGCCTCCGATATCGACCGCGGTGTCCGTATCATCTGCGACATCATCGGCGAAGCGGCGCGGTGACGGTGGGCGCCATCGCGTTGATTGGTGCGGCTGTCCTGAACATCCTGCATTTTCGGAAGGTTGTCGCAACCGTGGTTACGATGCTGCCGGGTGAAGGTGCGGCCGGGTGAAGGTGCCGCCGGGAGGGGCGGATGGAAAGCCGGTGGAAAATGACTCCGTTGGCGTTACATTGTCGCGAAGATAGCCGGTGTTTCGCGACAATGGCTCACTGACGGTTCCTCAGCGTTACATTGTCGCGAGATATGGGGTATTTCGCGACAATGTAACACTCAGCGGCGCTCAGTGAGCTTTTGTCGCGAAACCCGTTGATTTTTCGCGACAATGTAACGCTGGAGCATTTCGATTGCTGGATAGTGGCCGACAATTCATCAACAGATTCATCAACAGCGTTACGGCACAGGCCACCGGAAACCGATTCCCGTCGGATTTACCGAGTCAGATTCGCCGAGTCCGGTAAGTGCGACGGAATCGACCGAAACCGGCGAATCCAACGGAATCAGGCGATTTGGGCGAGGAGCGTCGGCAGCTCCGCCATCGTGTCGATGACGGCGTCGGCTCCGGCGTTGACGAACGCGTCACGGGCGGCCGAACGGGCGGCGGCCTTGTCTCCCTCGGACAGGGCGTTGAACTCGGCCTCGGACAGCGCCATCTGGGAGCTGCCTTCGGTGACGCCCACCGTGAACACGCCGGCGTTCTTGCCCTCGCGGATGTCGGAGAGGGTGTCACCCACCTTGACGGCCTTGCGCACGTCGGTGACGCCGAGCTTCTCAAGGTTCCTGAACACCATGTACGGGTAGGGGCGGCCAAAGCCGTTCGTGCCGTCCGGGCTGATCCAGAAGTCCGGTGCGTAGCCGTTTTCGGCGGCCTTCGGCACCACGATCTCCATCATCTTGTCGGTGTAGCCGGTGGTGGAGCCGATCTTGAGACCCATTGCGCGCAGGGCGGCCACGGCGTCAATCACGCACGGCTTCGGGTCGGCGAAACCGTCCAGGATCGAGAGCAGTTTGGGCTCGAAGTGGCTGTAGACGGCGTCCACGTCCGCGTCGGTGGGGGCGGCGCCGTGGGCGTCCTCCCATGCGCGGGCGATGCGGTTCATGTGCAGCATGGTGTTGATATGGTCATGCTTGAGCATGCCCATCGGCTTGCGGGTCTCATCCATGGTGGGCTCAATGCCGAACTCCTTGAACGCCTCCTGGAAGGCGCGCACCGGGGCGAAGCATCCGTAGTCCACGGTGGTGCCGGCCCAGTCGAAGATGACGGCTTCAAAACGGTTGGTCATGATGGTTCCTTCATTGGGTTGTATCGGGGGGGGAGCTTCGGAATGTGTTACTCGACACGCTCAAGGCCGTTCGGCCAAGCCTACGGTCGAGCAACACATGCCGAACGCCCCATCATCCGTATTGCTGTAAATATGTGCTAAGGGAGGTTTTTGGTGGTGTGGTGAGTGTTTCCCGACTGTAAGCAGCGCAGGCGTGTGCTAAGTTTTGCGAGCACGCGCCGGAGCGAGGCCAAACGGCTTTGAGTGTGTCGAGTGTGTCGGGAAGCACGCGCCCCACCACCAAAACGGCGGAGCTCAGGCGACGAGCTTGACGCCGGCGGGGGCGGCGGCAAGGATCGGCGCGCCGGCGGCGTCCATGGCGGCGATGGCGGCCGGCACGGAATCAAGGCCGGTTGCGGGGGCCAGCAGGCCGCGCTCGCCCATGTACAGGGCCAGCAGCTCGGTGACCTTCTCGATGTCGTCGGTGTAGATCTCGCCGATGTTGCCGAGACGGAAGGTCTCCTCGTCGGTGAGCTTGCCCGGGTAGATGGCGTAGCCGCGTTCCTTGATGAACTCGTACATGTCGTGGAAGTCGAACTGGGTGCCTTCAGGGTAGAGGAACGTGGTGATGATCGGGCCCTGGTGGTCCGCGAGGAACACGCGGAAGCCGAGCGTCTTCATGCGGGCGATGAGCAGGTGGTTGTTCAGGGCGTAACGAGCGGAACGGGCCGGGATGCCGCCTTCGGCGAACATTTCGTCAAGCGCCTTGGAGAAGGCGAGCACCACATGGGTGGGGGAGGTGTAGCGCCACTTGCCGTTGGCCTTCTCGAGGGTGTTCCACTGGTCCCACAGGTCGAGGGAGAGCGAGCGGGCCTTGCCCTTGGAGGCCTCGAGCTTGGCCTTGTTGCAGATGATGAAGCTGAAGCCGGGCACGCCCTGGATGCACTTGTTGGCGGAGGAGACGAGGAAGTCGATGCCCCAGTCGGCGACCGGGATGTCCACGCCGCCGAAGGAGCTCATGGCGTCCACCATGAAGGTGCAGCCGTGCTTCTTGGCCACGGCCGCAACCGCCTGGATGTCGTTGAGCAGGCCGGAGGTGGTCTCGGAGTGGATCATCGAGACGTGGGTGATGGACGGGTCGGCGTCCAGGTACTCGGCCACGCGCTCGGCGCTCGGGATGCGGTCGTACGGCTCGGCGTACTGGGTGTACGCGATGCCCGCGTGCTCGCAGATCTTGACCTGGCGGTCGCCATAGGCGCCGTTGGTGCACAGCAGCACCTTCTCGTCCTTGCCGATCACGGAAGTCAGCACGCTCTCGACGCCGAAGGTGCCGGAACCCTGCATGAGCACGACGGTGTAGTCGTCGGCGTTGCAGTGGGCCAGCTCAAGCAGCTGGCGACGGATCTTCTGCGTGATCTGCTGGTAGTCCTCGTCCCAGGTGCAGTGGTCGAAGAGCATCTCCTCCTTGACGGTGCGGGTGGTGGTCAGCGGGCCGGGGGTCAGCAGCTTGTATTCGTTCGCCATGATGGGTTCCTTTCTGTTCATCTGTTCAATTCCGCGATTCGCGGCGTATGCCTTATTCGGTTGCCGACTCTAGTCGCGGATGTAATTTCTGTAATCTTCTACGTAGTCTGTGTGATAAGAACGGCGTGTTGCCTGTAATTAACTACAGGCAACACGCCTGTGGATTAAGGGGTGGGTTATATGGGATGTGGGAGGGCGTCAAGTCCGGGACTGGTGATGAACAGTCATGGTGGACTGTCCATCACGCTCTCCGGTTTGTGGGTCTCGTCTGTTGGCGAGTCTGTGTTTCTGCCCTCGTTCGGCTATCGCCTCACTTGGGGCTCGGCTATGGACAGTCCACTGGACTGTCCATTTACGCCTCGCCCTGTGCGATGCGCTTGCATTCGGACGAGAAGTCCTGATGCTGCTGGAGCAGGTCCACGGTCAGGGGCTTGGGGAAGGACTTCGAACGCTTGGAGGCGTTCGACGGTGCCTCTTCGCCCTCGTACAGCGGGGTCGGGTAGGTCTGCAGCAGCTCCTGGCGGCCCTTGTCGATGATGACGCCGGCCATCTTCTGCGCCTTCGGGTTGGTGTTCGCGCCCTTATCGAGCACGGCCACCGACTCGGTCAGCGAGTAGTTGCCCTCGGTCGGATCGACGTAATCGATCGGCAGACCCTTCTTCTTGTCCGCGACGGCCTGGTGACGCAGACCGAAGCCAATCGCCACCTCCTTGGCGCGCACGGCCTTGAGTGGGCCGGAGCCGGACTGCTCAAGGTGGGGGCCGGCGTTGCGGTAGATGTCCGTCAGAATCTGCTTGCCCTTGTCGCCGGTGCCATAGGCATCGACGATGGCCTGGACCATCAGCCAGCCGGTGGAGGAACCCTCCATGTCCGGCACGGAGATCAGGTCCTTGTACTCGGGCTTGGCCAGATCGGCGTAACTCTTCGGCGCCTCGACGCCCGCGGCCTTCAGGGCCTCGGTGTTGATGATGATGGCGCCTTCCTGGGCGGTGGTCGGGGAGCGGTAGGCCGGGGCCTTCGAGTTCTCCGTGTTGCCCAGCAGCTTGGACTGCACATCGGTCAGGTCGGCGAACATGTGATTGCGTTCCTGCGCGGAGTCCACATAGTAGGAGCTCATGGTGAGCATGTCGGCCTCAAGCGCCTTGCCTTCGGCCAGCATCTTGCCGCCGAGCTCGGAGGTGCCGAACTCCTGGATGATGTACTGGTCCTTGTAGCCGTTGTTATCCAGCGCGTTCTCGAAGGCGGTGACTGCCTCCTCGTCGGCGTTGGTGTAGATGACCACCTTGCCGCCGTTCGCGGCGGCACCGGTCGAGAAGGCGCCGAAGGCCACGAGCAGCACCACGACCACGGCCGAGACCGCGCTTGTGATCATGTTGCGGGTGTGGCGTCCGTTGTCGTTCGGCAGCTGGAAGGCGGCCGCGGCTGCGGTCAGCTGGCTGCTCGGACGTACGGCGGCGGCCGCGGCGGCCACCTGCGGGGTCTTCACGGCAGCGCGGGCCTTCTTGGCCTCCTTGGCGCGCTCCTTGGAGCGGTCGCGGGTGGCGAGGGCAATCAGGCCCTTGACCACGAGGTTCACCACGAGGATGAGCAGCGAGAGCACGAACACGTCGTCGAACTTGGCGATGTGCTGCAGGGCGGAGATCTTGGTGGTGATCACCTGGGTGCGGGCACCGGTCAGGAAGACCACGGCGGAGATCGTCACCATGGCGTTGACGAAGTAGTAGCCGAAGATCTGCAGCAGCGTGGGCCATGCGTTCGGCGTGACCACGCGCACCAGCGTCTTGATCCAGTTGTCGCCCATGAGCTTGGCGGTGGTCTCCCAACCCGCGTTCATCTTGGTCAGGGAGTCCTTGATCATCTGGTACGGGGTGGCGAAGTAGTGGATGATGTTCGCGATGATTAGAATCCAGAACGTGTTCTGCAGCGGCGAGCCGGAGAACATGAACAGGAAGGCGATACCGAGCACCATGCCAGGCACGGTGTTGATGATCGCGGAGATCGCGTCCACCGAACGGCGGGCCCATGCGGGCAGCTTGGAGCGGGAAGTCACCAGACCTGCGGCGTAGACGAACAGGCATCCGAAGATGGCGGTCATCACGGCCACGTACAGCGAGTTGGTGAACACCTGCGTCAGCTGGGAGTCGGTGAACAGGTTGGCGATGTGGCTGAAGGTGAAGCCGAGGTGGTCGGGCCATTCCTGAACGAACGGGATGAGCAGGATCACCAGGAACACGGAGAGCACGCACACCAGCGTCACCGTGGAGAGGATGCCGCAGATCCAGTCGCGCTTCTTGCCCTTGGGCAGGTCAACCTGGCTGATCTGCTTGTAGCGGATAGCGAAGCGCTCGAGCACGGTCATCAGGATGATCGAGATGATCGAGGGGATGAGCATGAACACGGCGATCACGGCACCACGGTTGAAGTTCGGGATGGAACCGAGCATCTGGTTGAACAGGGTCATGGCCAGCACGTCGTATTCGCCGCCCACCGAGGTCGGGATGCCGTAGTCGGTGAACGCCAGGAAGAACGACTGGATGAAGGCCACGGCCATCGTGCCAATGAGCGGGCGCAGCACGGTGTTGAGGAACGTGGTGAGCGGCTTGTCGCCCATGATGTGGGAGACGATGATGAACTTCTTGTCCACGAACTGGAAGCTGTTGTTGATCAGCAGGAAGCAGGTGGGCAGCGTGTAGATCACGTAGCCGATGAGCAGGCCGTTGAAGCCGTAGATGTCGAACAGCGGGTGGCCGATGAGCTGCGTGATCAAACCGTTCTTGCCGAACGAGTAGATGATGGCGAAGCCGTAGGTGATGGTCGGCAGCAGCATCGGCAGCTGCGCGAGCAGGGCCACGGCCTTTTTGAAGCCGGCCGGCACGTTCGTGCAGTTGATGGTGTAGCTCAGCAGGAACGCGAGGACCACGGCCACCAGCGCGGAGACCGAGGCCACGGTCAGCGAGTTGGTGATCGAGCGTGCGAACTCGGGGCGCGACAGGATCGTCGTGTAGTTCTCGAGGGTGGCGGCGCCGCCCGGGGTGGTGAACGAACGGATGATCACGAGGATCATCGGCAGTACGAGGAAGCCGATGAAGCATACCGCCACGATTACCAGCAGCGTCCACAGCTCGGTCTGCTTGGGCTTGGACGGCCGAGATTCGTAATTGTGGATCTCGGGGCGGATGTTGGGCAGTTGGTTGCCTGCCTGGATGGATTCGACCGACATCGCTCAGGCCTCCTGCGCGGTGGCGGCCAGCTGGGCGTTGGCCTTGGCGGCGTCGGCATCGCCCTCGTTGAACAGGGTGTAGATGTTGTTGCGCTTGACTTCGAGCTGGTGGAGGATGAACTTCTTGACGAAGTCGGACGCCGGGTGCTCGATGATGTTCTCCGGGGTATCGAACTGCGCGACCTTGCCGTGGTTGATGATGAGCACCTTGTCGCTCATCGTGCAGGCCTCCTCCGGATCGTGGGTGACCATGATGGTGGTGAGCTTGTACTGGTCCACGATCTGCTTGATCTTGGCCTTGATGGACTCCTTGATCACGCCGTCGAGGGCGGACAGCGGCTCGTCGAGCAGCAGCAGCTTCGGCTTCATCACGAGCGTGCGGGCCAGGGCCACACGCTGCTTCTGGCCGCCGGACAGCTCGTCGATGTGCTTGTTGAGGTGTTCCTCAAGGCCAAGCAGGCTGATGAGCTCCTTGATCTCGGCCTCGGAGGAGATGCCCGGGTTGTTGCGCAGGCCGTAGGTGATGTTCTGGTACGCGGTGAGGTTGGGGAACAGCGCGTAGTCCTGGAACACGATGTTGAAGCCGCGCTTCTCCATCGGCACATGGGTCAGGTCCTCGCCGTTGTACAGCAGCTGGCCGCTGGTGGCGTCGGTGATGCCGAGGATGATGTTGAGCAGCGTGGTCTTGCCGCCGCCGGAAGGGCCGAGGATGGACATGATCTGGCCCTCGTCGAGCGTGATGGTGATGCCGTTCAGGACATGAGTGTCACCGAATGATTTGGTGATGTTCTTCAGTTCGAGCATATTTCTTCAACTTGCCTTCTCTTGGGCGGCCCGTGGGGCGGCCCGTTTGTGGTGGTGCCGTTGTTGCGTTGCTGTTGTTGCGTTGCCAGCACCGGGATCGGTGTTCAGTTGTGTTCAGTTATCGATGTTGAGTTATCGCGGCTGAACCTCATGCCGTTACTTCCATGGTCGGTCAGGGGTGCGTTGCCTGAGTCTTACATTGGAGAAAGTTGAGAGAAAGAAAATTGAATAGCAAGTGAAATTACGAATCGGCGACGTAGTTTGCGTAGCTGCCGCGAATCGGGTGGTGAGGTTATGGCGGGAATGTGGGGAAGGTCACTGTTTTTTGATTGATAGCGCTACGTATTTTTCGGGGGAGGTCGCGTAGCCGGCGCCGGGCCCGGTCGTAGTGCCTTGGGCCGGGTCAAAGCTGGGCCCGGGGATGGGGCGCAGGGTCTTCGTTCGGGGACGTCGGCCGCGGTTGTGTCGGTGGAACGCGGGACTGCGTCGCCAAGTCATAGCATCGGCGATTGATTCGCGTTCATTATGATATAAAATGGTATCAAACAGTGTTAGGAGGATAACATGAGTATGCAAATTGCCACTCGTGTCGACGATGATCAGGCCATGCTCTTTCGGGAGACGACCAAGCGTCTCGGCATCACCCCGGCGGATGCGCTGCGTATGTTCATCAGCGCGTTCAACGATTACCGGGGGTTTCCCTATGCGGTGCGTGTGCCGCGTGAGGAGGCCGAGCCGTTCACGTCCGAGCGCGAGGCCACGGATTACGCAAGCCGCCTTGCGCTGAGGATGTCTGATGAGACGCGGTGAGATCTGGACGCTTCAGGCGGACGGGTATGCAAGCAAACCGAGACCGGTCGTCATCGTGCAGAACGATGCCGTCGATAGGTTCGATTCCGTGATTACCTGTCTGCTGACCTCGTATGATTCATCCGATATCGAGACGAGGGTGCGGCTTGAACCGAATGCGGGAAACGGTCTCAACAAGACCAGCTATGTGATGACGGACAAAATCGTCACCGTGGACCGCAATCTGCTCGGATATCGGGTTGGCGTCGTGGATGGTGCATCCATGGATGAGATCGGCCGTCAGCTGGCGGTGGTGCTGGGGCTGTCGTAGCGCCGTATCGGCACATCGTCGTGGAAGGATTGCGCGGAGGGCACGACGCGGAGGACGACACACCGGTCGTGGCGTACGCAGACGTGCGCAGCCGCACGGCCGGACACCATGTGAACCCGTAACAAACCCGGCAACATGAGGCGGGCACCATGGCACCTATGGGTTTGAACGTTGATCTGAACGACGAGCTGTGCGTCTGTGCGAAGGGGCCGCGCAACCTCATCACCGATGTGCCCGGCGTGCGCGTGGGACATGTGACGTTGGAGGGGGATTCGCCGGCCGGCCCGCTGCACACCGGCGTGACCGCGATTGTGCCGCCCGGCGACTGCTTCACGGACAAGCTGCCGGCCGCCGCATATGTATCCAACGGATTCGGCAAGTCGATGGGACTGGTGCAGGTCGAGGAACTTGGCAGCCTCGAGACGCCGATTCTCATGACCAACACGCTCTCCTGTGGTGCCTGCTTCGACGCGCTTGTACGGTATTCGCTGGATCGTCACACTGAAATCGGCGTCGAGACCGGCACCGTGAACCCGGTGATCATGGAATGCAACGACGGGCCGATCAACACGATCCGTGCAATGGCGGTGACTGCGGACCACGGGCTGGAAGCCATCGACGCCGCGACCGGGGACTTCGCCGAAGGCGTGGTCGGCGCGGGTGCGGGCATGACCTGCTTCGGGCTCAAGGGCGGCATCGGGTCGGCGTCGCGCGTGCTCACGTTCGACGGCAGGGATTTCACGGTCGGCGTGCTGGTGCTGACGAACTTCGGTTCGTTGCCCTGTCTGCGCATCGGCGGGCGCGCGATAGGCCGCGAACTGGCCCGCGTGGGATTGCCGGAGGACGTGCCAGGGGAGAAGCCGGTTGGTGATGTGCCGGATATGACTGGTATACCGGATACGACCCGCGCAGCGGATGTGACCCGTGCGGCGGATGCGCCGGATAAGGGCAGCATCGTGGCCGTCATCGCCACCGATTTGCCTGTCGATTCCCGGCAGCTCAAGCGCATGGCCAAGCGCGTCACCGTGGGCATCGCCCGATGCGGCGGGTACATCGGCAACGGCAGCGGCGAGATCGTCGTGGCGTTCAGCACCGCGAACCGCATCCCGCACTGGGCCGGCGAGATGCACGTCGGCGAGGCGAACAGCAGCGAAAAGGGTGGGGCGTTGCCGATGATCGACCGTGTCGAACGGCTGAGCGACAACGCGATGGACGCCTGCTTCCGCGCGGTCGCGTCGGCCAGCGAAGAGGCCATCGTGAGCTCCCTGTGGCACGCGCACAGCGTCGTCGGGCGCGACGGCCGCACCACATGGTCCCTGCGTGACGCGGCATCCCACGCCGGAATCCCGCTCGAATCCATCAGCTAGCGGTCTCGCTTCAGCAACGCGCAGCAATTCGTTGATAGTATTTCCGGCTTCCCGTCCAGCGGAGATGGCCTGCGAATCGGGTCTGAGGGGGATAGTGAATTCGTCAACGAATGAACGACGCGACATACCAGACCATCATCCGAGCACAACACTTCGAACAGCACCATCCAGAAAAGAGGACACCATGACCAACCCCATCATCCCGGTATTCGACGGCCACAACGACCTGCCGTGGGAGGCGCGCGAGAACCGCGGCTACAGCGTCGAGGGCATCGATCAGGAGCTGCCGCAGACCCTGCACACCGACATACCCAAGCTACGCCGCGGCGGCTATCTCGCCCAGTACTGGTCCGGCTACGTGCACAGCGACTACGCGGGCGGCGATGCGGTGGTCGCCACGCTCGAACAGATCGACTTCGTACACCGCATGTGCGCGCGCTACCCGGAAACCTTCAAACTTGCCACCACCGCCGACGACGTGCGCGCCGCACAGACGGAAGGCCGGATCGCCTCGCTCATCGGCATCGAGGGCGGCCATCAGATCGCCAACAACCTGGCCGTGCTGCGCGAATACGCGCGCCTCGGCGTGCGCTACATGACGCTCACCTGGAACAACACCAACGAATTCGCCGACGCGGCCGCCGGCGAGCACAAGTGGCACGGGCTCAACGACCGGGGCCGTGAGGTGGTCGCGGAGATGAACCGCATCGGCATGATTGTGGACCTCTCCCACGTCTCCGCGGATACCATGCGCGACGCGCTCGCCGCGTCGAAGTTCCCGGTGATGTTCAGCCATTCGTCCTGCTTCTCGGTCAACCCGCACCCGCGCAACGTCCCCGAGGACGTACAGCGCATGCTCGCGGACAACGGCGGCGTGCAGATGATCACCGCCGTACCCGGATTCGTCTCCGCGGCCGTGCACGAGTGGGTCGCGTCCGGCGAGCATGGCCCGCGTCCCGCCGTCGGCGTCAAGGACGTGGCCGACCATGTGGAGGCCGCCCGCGATGTGATGGGCGTGGATCACATCGGCGTCGGTGGCGACTACGACGGCACCGGCGCGATGCCCACTGGCATGGAGGACGTCGGCCGCTACCAGAACCTGTTCGAGGAGCTGCGCTCGCGCGGCTGGAGCAAGGCAGACCTCAACAAGCTCGGCTGGCAGAACGCGCTGCGCGTGCTCGAAGCCAACGACGCCGCGTACAAAGCGTTCATGGCTGCTGGGGAGTGAGGTTATGAATGATGAGTCTCAGTAGCGCGGAACGATTGGATGCCCTTACCGTGGCGGATAGGATTCAAATGCCGGCTCCAATGAAGTCGATGCTGGAACGGTTCCGACCATGGTATGAATCTCACAACTCGGTACAGGATTCCGTCGCGCAGCTGACGAATCCCCACGGTTGGAAGGCAGCCAAGGATGAGCTGAATGCCGTGCTGCCGGGCGGCGACGTGAAGGCCGGGTATGGCGTTGGCATGCTGTACTGCATGCTGTCGGCCGCCGGCATCGTGCATGAGCGGTACCGGAGCATGGGCATCGGGGAGGATGCGTTCGATGCGACGATGGGGTGCTTTACGCGATTCGTGGGCGAGCATCATCGTTGGTATGGCACATGGGGTTTCGACCGTGCGTTTTGGACCGGGCGGGAGACTTCCATGTTGCTGTTTCGTATTGGGACCTTGGAATATGAAATGATCGACGGGCCGTCTGTCACGCCGGATGCGTTGACGGGGCGGTTGCCCGAGGCTGCCGGGGGCTTGTCAATCAGCATGCACATCCCATCGGACGCCGATTTGCGCGTCGAACGATGCATGGAATCCATACAGCGGGCGAGGTCGTTCTTCGGCCGGTATTTCCCCGCATACGCCGACGCGCCGTACTGGTGCGAATCGTGGCTGCTGAGTTCACAGCTTGATGGGCTGTTGGGAAGAGCGTCGCATATCCTCGCGTTTCAGCGTTTGTTCGACATAGTGGGTGCACAACAGTCGGAGGACTACAGGGTGTGGGTGTATGACAACAATCAGGCTCCTGCGGCACGACTTCCCGAGCGCACATCGCTGCAAAGGTCGATGAAGGACCATCTTGTGGCAGGCGGGCGCATAGACAACGGCATTGGATTGCTGCGTGAATCTTGGCCGGGTGCCGTACGCTGATAGTGCTGATGGCAAGAAGACGATGACGGAACGACTCTGATGGATGTGCGCCGTGTTGTCTACAGTCGTGTTGTCTGCTGCAAGGAGTGCAACTATGACAAACAACGTTGAAGATGCGTCCACGGTGACAGTGTTGCCGGCTCCGCGCCATATGGTCGTTGGAAGCGGAAGCGTGGTGATGCCGCTTGCCGGCCGGATTCTCGAGTCTACATCGGTCGGCGATGACGCCTGCGTGCTGGCCGGGCAGCTCACCGACGACATCGAACGGGCGACTGGTGTGCGTTGGGATATTGGCTGGGGAGACAACCGAGGAGCCCACTGGAGCGGATTCATCACCCTCGGCCGCGACGACAGCATGGCGTTGGGCTCATACTCCCTGACCATCGCCGAGGATGGCGTCGTCGTGGTCGGCGGCGGCTTCGAGGGCACGCGCAACGGCGTGCAGACGCTACGGCAGATCATCCGCCAATGTGCCCCCGCACTGCCGTCGCTCACCATCGAGGACACGCCGGACTATGCGGTGCGCGGCTATTATCTGGATGTCACGCGCGGCCGGGTGCCTACGCTCGACTGGCTGAAGCGTTGGGCCGACGAGCTGTGTCTGTACAAATACAACCAATTGCAGCTGTACGTGGAGCACACGTTCCGGTTCGACGGGCTCAGCGGCACATGGCGGGGCATGGATGCGCTCGAGCCCCGCGACATCATCGAGTTCGACCGGTACTGCGCCGAGCGGGGCATCGAACTGGTGCCCTCGGTCTCTACGTTCGGCCATCTGTACACGGCGTTGCGAAGCCTGGACCTGCGCGATCTGGGCGAATTCCCGGAGGACGCCGACCGGCCGTTCAGCTTCATCGAACGCATGGCCCATCACACGCTGAACATCGCCGATGAACGGGCACTGAAGCTCTCATATACGCTCATTGATTCGTATCTGGAGCTGTTCCGCACGAAGAAGTTCAACATTTGCGCCGACGAGACGTTCGATTTGGGCAAAGGTCGCTCGCGCCGGTACACCGAACGGGTGGGCGTGGCCGCCATGTACGCCGACTACGTTTCGGCGCTGTGCCGTCACCTTTCCGAACAGGGCCATGAACCGATGATGTGGGGTGACATCGCGCTGGAAATGCCGGAGATACTGGGCCGGTTGCCTAAGGACGTGGTCATGCTGAACTGGGAGTATTCCCCGAACGTCACTGACGGGAAGGTTCGGCAGGTGAGCGAGGCCGGCATCCGGCAGTACGTGTGCCCGGCCGTATGGGGCTGGAGCAATCTCGCGCCGCGAACGCGGGACGCGTGGAGCAACATATCCCGCATGGCGCGGTACGGTCTGAGGTACGGCGCCGAGGGAATCCTCGTCACCGATTGGGGCGATTTCGGGCATGTGAACGATCCGAGACTGGTGGTGCCTGGCATGATGTACGGCGCGGCGATGTCATGGAACGCCGTGGCATACGGCGACGAGGATGATACGGACCGGGCCATCGACGTCGTGCAATATGACGGCGGGGCCTGGACCGCCGCGCTGCACCGTGTGGACGAGGACTCGAGCTTCCGCTGGTACGACCTTGTGCAGTATGTCGAACTCGACGATGGCGAGGGCCGGCTCAACCGCGGTGTCGCCGAACTGCTCTATATCGGGAATGCCGAGCAAAGCGCTTGGGTGCGGTCAAGCACAAGCCTTGAAGAGGCTCGCACACGGTTGATGACGGTGCTTCGCGATCGCGTCGCCGCAGGGCACCATGCGAACGACGATCTGCGTGATCTGCTGCGTCACCTGCCCCGCGCGGTATCGGAGGAGAGCCGCACGATGATCATGCAGCCGCTGCTCGTCGCCATCCACGGGCAGATGCTGCTCAACACCGTCGGATGGATTTTCGCCGTCCGCGCCGGCGCCGTCGAGGGGTCGGAACTAGGGCTGGAGTCGGGTTCTGAGTTGAGCGCGAGGCTGGGGGATCTGGCCTTGGAAACCGCCCAAGCATTGGAACGTTGGGCTGAGACCTATGCCCAGACGTGGCGCGAAATCAGCCGCGAATCGGAACTACGCCGGATTCTAGAGCTCGTCTGGCGCTGTAGCGATGAGCTGCGGAAGTGAGGCCTCTTTCCCGCGGAATCGGCCAAGAGATGTTCATAGCGCGAGATGAGCGAGAGGTCGTTGCACTACGCTGTGAAATCTCCTTCGGTTGACTGAGTCACATGTGCCAGTGGGGCTGACTGAGAGGATGCTGTTCCGCCGTGTTTGTTGCCGGCAGGTTTCGTGGCGTAACGCAATGATGCTCATTGCGGCATCTGACGGTAATACGCGAGGTCTTCAATGCACAGATATGAACGGGTTGCCCGTCATTCCTAGACCGATGGAACCAGCCTGAGGTCCACGGACCTGAAGGAGGAAGACTATGAACGCGAATCGTCGGATATTCGGCAAATTCATGCGGACCGTTGTTGCCGCCTGTGCCGCTGGTGCCATGGCACTGTCCTTGGCTGCGTGCGGTGGGGCGGAGGGCTCGAAGAACGCCCAAGCGTCCTCCGCCGGCGATAGTGGCTCGCTGGTGGTGGATAGCGATTTCGATCTGATCACCATGGATCCGGCCCGTAGCTTCGAGACCGCGACCGTCTCCATCCTGCGTGCTACCTATCAATCCGCCTTGAAGTATGTGGACAACAACATGTCCGAGCCGCAGCCTGAGGTGTGTTCGTATGAGATTTCGGATGATAATCGGGTTGTGACGTTGACGTTGAATGGTGATCATTATTTTGCGGATGGTAAGAAGGTCACTGTTGATGACATTGTGTATTCGTATCAGCGTGTGCAGGGGATTAAGGGTAATCCGTCGTTTTATTTGGATGGTGTGACGGTTGCGAAGAAGGATGATAGGAGTCTGACGTTGACCAGTGAGTCTCCGAATCCTGCTATTCCGTATATTTTGCCGAGTGTGAATCTGGGTATTGTGGAGAAGAGCGTGGTTGAGGCCAATGGTGGTACGACGGATGAGAAGGATGGTGCGGAGAAGTATTTGAACCAGCACTCCGCAGGCTCCGGACCATACCAGTTCGACACGGTCGCCATGGATTCCAAGGTGACGCTCAAGCGCAACGACAAGTTTAAGGGCGACAAGCCGAAGTACGACAAGATCATCATCAACAATGTGGACAGCGCTACTGAGCTGACCAACATCAAGGCCGGCACCACCGACATCGCCCTCGACCTCAACTCCGATGAGGCCGCGAAGCTTTCCAGCAGCGAGGCCGAGGTTTCCGCCGGTCCGTCGGGCTCCACCACGTTCCTGTGGTTCAACGCCGACTCGCAGTACGGCAACATCGCGTCCAACGTCGATTTCGTAAACGCCGTACGTCACGCCATCAACTATCCGAAGTACGTGAGCGTCTATGGCAAGGGCTCCGAACAGGCCTATGGCGTGGTGCCGAACCAGTTCCTTGGTGCGTTGAAGAGCTCGGACGACAACAAGTACGACCTTGACAAGGCCAAGGAGCTGCTCAAGCAGTCCGGCTACAACAATGAGGAGATTCAATTCCTTTATTCTTCGGACGATGATTCCGCCACACAGATTGCCCAGCTATTCCAGGCGGACATGAAGGCCCTCGGCGTCAATATCAAGCTCGTCGGCCAGCCCACCACCACCCGACTTGACACGTTCCGCTCCGGCAAGTTCCAGTCCGGTCTGAGTACGTGGGGCGCCGATTACCCCGACCCGTCCGACTACTTCGTGTTCACCCCTGACCAGAACATCTCCAAGCGCGCCGGCTGGTACACCACCGAAGGCGCCCAGAGCTCCAATGGCTGGAACGGTTCCGAATCCGCCGACAAGATTCAGTCGCTGGTCGAGGCGGCCCGCAAGGCCACCAGCGAAGAAGACCGTGCCAAGACCTGGCAGGACCTGCAGGAAGGTCTCAACCAGAGCAGCCCGTTCATCCCGCTGGTCGTGCAGGGCGCCAACATTGCATCCCGTCCGGGCATCGGTGCCAAGTACGACATGCTTAACAACATCGACTACACCGTGCTGAAGTAGATTCGGCCCGTTATTCGCCGCCGTCCGTGCCGTTTGGTGGGCGAACCCGTTGCGATTCGCCCACCTTCTGGCGGATACGGTTCGATGATTCACGGCTTTCCGACTGTATGTACGCGTCTGAACGAATAGGCCGCGTACATACAGTCCGTTTTCGTGCTTTTACAGACTGTAAGTACGCGTGACCATCGTCATGCCGCGTACTTACAGTCTCTCGTCGGCCTCAGCGCCGGTTCCATTTGCTGGCGAGAGAGAAAGCGTAAGTTGATGGTGCGTTTTTGAGGGGAGATGGGGCATCATCGGCTTTGTTGAATGTCCTGGGGCTTATCGTAGAAGCGCGTGGGTCAGGGCCCGTATGATCCCATGCGCTTGTTCTTCCCCGTATCCGCTAGTGCAGACCGCCAATACCCGCATATCGTCGCTGTCCGGGTCGCCGATGAATGCCACATCGTGATTGATGCCATCCACCCAGCCCGATTTTGAGCCCCAAACCACATCGTCGCCCAATTGCGGTCCGATGACAGCGTATTGCTGATTCATCAACGCATTTCTGAGTGCGGAAGTGGCCATTCCGCTGGTATGCGTCCCACGAACTATCTGACGCATGATTTCGCTGAGATCGTCGGTGGTGACTTCATTGCTTATTCCCGTTTGCTCGGCGGCGGCAACATCTCCGATGAGACGATCGACATGCATGTCATGCAATCCGCATAATCGGCAAGCATCTTCGGCTGCTGTGACTCCGATGCGTTCCAACAGCATATTGGTGGCCTCGTTGCATGATCGGTCAATCATGCATGTGACAAGTTCCCGGATGCTGATCGGTGCTCCATCGGCGGGAAAGAGCGGGTCAATGTCGTCTGGATCGAAGGTGAAGACGCCGCCCACCGCTGAATGATAGGTGTGAGAGGCCGGCAGTTGGTCGGTCCAGGAGAGTGTTCCAGTATCGATAAGTCGTGCAGTGGCCAAGGCTACGGCAAGCTTCATGGTGGAAGCCGCGTAATACTGTGTTCTTCCTTGATATGCGGCTATGACATCGCCGTTGGCGGTACGTAGCGTGTAGCTGATGCTGATAGGCCTCATATGCAACTCCTTCGCCGTAAACATCGCTGTAAGCAATACGGATACAGTCTAGATTCATATGAAGTGTGGAACTGTGCCTCCGATTAATTCCGTAACATTCGGGAAACCCCGATAAAACTCCACAGGAATATCGCGGGTCTTATATTGCCTGATGGCGGATGCGGATGCGTCTTCCTGCGACGGATGAATCTGTGATGGGTTTTCCGTTGGGGAAGGAGATCGACAGTGTGAACCCGTCTGGCACCGTAGCGACGGTGCAAGCAGTGCAAGGAGGATCATGGCAATGGTACAGACGACGAGTGGTCGTGGATTCCATATCGGGAAAATGATTGGCGCGGTGACCACGGCTGCGGCCATGGTGATATCCATGTCGGCGTGCGGCGCGGCTGAGGGATCGAAGGCTGCGGCTTCCGGCGGCAATACTTCGAATAGCGGGACCCTTGTCGTTAACAATTCACTGAATGTCATTACGCTGGATCCAGCGCGTAGTTTCGAGACCGCGACCGTCTCCATCCTGCGCGGCGTATATCAGACCGCATTGAAATTCGTCGATAATGATTTGACGAAGCCGCAGCCTGAGGTGTGTTCGTATGAGATTTCGGATGATAATCGGGTTGTGACGTTGACGTTGAATGGTGATCATTATTTTGCGGATGGTAAGAAGGTCACTGTTGATGACATTGTGTATTCGTATCAGCGTGTGCAGGGGATTAAGGGTAATCCGTCGTTTTATTTGGATGGTGTGACGGTTGCGAAGAAGGATGATAGGAGTCTGACGTTGACCAGTGAGTCTCCGAATCCTGCTATTCCGTATATTTTGCCGAGTGTGAATCTGGGTATTGTGGAGAAGAGCGTGGTTGAGGCCAATGGTGGTACGACGGATGAGAAGGATGGTGCGGAGAAGTATTTGAACCAGCACTCCGCAGGCTCCGGACCATACCAACTGGATTCCGTTGCCATGGACTCGCAGATTACGTTGAAGGAAAATCCGAAGTTCAAAGGCAAGAAGCCGGGCTTTGATGCGGTGAAATTCGTCAATGTTGATTCCACTACCGCGCTGACCAACGTGAAGTCGGGCACCGCTGATGTGGCATTGGATGTCAATCTCGATGAGGCGGCGCAGGTTTCCAAGGATGAGGCGCAGGTGCTGTCCGGCCCGTCCGGCAACACCCGTTTCCTGTATTTCAACGCCAATCCGACGTATGGCAAGAGCGCCGCCGACCCCAACTTCTGGCTGGCCGTGCGTCATGCGCTGAACTACAAGAAGTACGCCACCGTGTATGGAGGTGACTCCAAGCAGGCATTTGGCGTGGTCCCGTCCGCATTCCTTGGTTCGCTGAAGTCCTCTGAGGAAAACACGTACGACGTAGCCAAGGCCAAGGAGTATCTTGCCAAATCCGGTTATGACGGATCTGAGATAGATTTCGTATACGCATCCGATCAGGACACGGCCGCGCAGGTTGCTCAATTGTTCCAAGCCGATATGAAGGCCATCGGCGTCAATGTGAAACTTGAGGGTAAGGCCGGCACTGCGCGTCTTGACACGGAACGCTCCGGCAAGTCGCAGTCGGGCCTGAGCATGTGGGGCGCCGACTACCCCGACCCGTCCGACTACTTCGTGTTCGCTCCTGACGGCACTATGGCTCAGCGCTTCGGATGGCTGACTGATGCCGGTGTTGCGGAAGCGAAGGTCGAGGGGGCTGTTGCATCTCCGTCCGCCGAAAAGGTGGTGCCGTATGTCGAGGCTGCGCAGTCCGCTTCCGGCGATGATGCGCGCAAGAAGGCCTGGGAGGACTTGCAGACGGCCATGAACCAGAACAGCCCCATCATTCCGATCGTCAACGATGCCGGTACCATCGTGGCGCGTAATGGGCTCGAAGGTGCCTACTACGACACGTTGAATACGTTCGATATCACCGAGTTGGACTGACCGTCCGGCCGGCAGTCGGGAGGGCCGCCATTCGCTGATTGCGGCAGAAGCGGCCCTGTCGTCTCCGTTTTTGATTTTTGAAATCGTCCATCTTGATATATGGACGGACATCTTGGTGTGAAACACGCCATTCCTACATTGACCCACTATGTACCACAGGTAAAATCCGGGGAGCAGAAGCATATGACAGCAAGTACGGCCGCGGCGCAAACCGTGCGGCCTCGGCGGCGTCCGAGCGATTCGGGCGCAATCGCGTGGCTGCACGTTCATCATCCATTGGCGCTGTATATCTTTAAGCGATTCCTGATCAGTGTGTTTCTGGTCTTCGGTGTCACACTGATCACCTTCATCCTGACCAATCTGGTGCCGGCCAACCCGGTGAACTCGATTCTGGGCGAGCAGGAGGCCAACGATCCCGAGGCGGTGGCCCGTATGGAGGCCAAGCTCGGACTTGACAAGCCGCTCTACGAGCAATACTGGCTGTACCTTGTACGTCTGGTCCATGGCGATCTGGGCGAATCGTTCCTGACCAAGCAGCCGGTGGCGGACGATCTCAGGCGTGTGTTCCCCGCCACGCTCGAACTGGGTGGATTCGTGTTCATCTTCACCATCCTGTTCGGCGTGCTGCTCGGCCTGTACGCGGCCCTGCACCACCGCAGGTTCGGTGACCAGCTCATCCGTGTGCTGTCGCTGGGCGGCGTGTCCATCCCGACCTTCTGGCTGGGCGCCATGTGCTACTACTTCCTGTTCTACGAGCTCGGACTGTTCCCCGGCTCCGGACGCCTCGACTCGCGTATCACGCCGCCGCCGCATGTGACCGGCATGTACACGGTCGACTCAATCATTGCCGGTGACTGGGCCACCTTCGGCAATGCTGTCTGGCATCTGTGCCTGCCCGCGTTGGTGCTGGCCACCGCGAACCTGAGCAGTCTCATGCGTTTCGTGCGTTCAGCCGTGCTGGAATCCATGAATCAGGATTACGTGCTGGCGGCCAAAGCTAAGGGACTGCCGTCTCACAAGGTCGTCTTCGGCTACATCCTGCGCGGTGCGGCTGTGCCCATCCTCAACCGCATGGGCCTGTTGTTCGCCGGCCTGATCACCGGTTCGGTGCTCACCGAGTCCATCTTCGCGTGGAACGGCCTTGGCCAGTACGCCTTCAAGGCCACTATGGCCCTTGACCTGCAAGGCATCATGGGTGTCGGCATCATCATCGGCGTGATCTACATCTTCGTCAACTTCATCGTAGACATCATCACCGGTTTCGTGGACCAGAGGGTGAGGATTCAATGAGCGAGAACACCATTGCCGCCAAAGCCACCACGGCAACAGCCGATACGGCCAAGGCATCCGTATCATCCCCCAACGCCGGAGTGCCCGACAAGGTCATGCGAAAAATGACCAAGCGCCGCTTCCGCGTGCCGTCCGCGTTGCGCACGCCGCTCGCCATCATCGGCCTGATCGTGCTCGCCCTGTGGGTGCTGGTCATCATCTTCGCGCCGCTGCTCGAACCTCACGACCCGCTCGACCAGCTCGGCACCAGACTATCGGCGCCGAGCGCGGAATACTGGTTCGGCACCGATACGCTCGGCCGTGACATTTTCTCCCGCGTGGTGGCCGCATCCCGCATCTCGATCCCCTCGTCCATAGTGCTCGTGATTTTCTCGTCCGTGATCGGCAGCCTGATTGGCGCCATGGCCGGCTACTTCGGCGGATGGGCGGATGAGGTGTTCATGCGCATCACCGATCTGGTGTTCGCGTTCCCCTCGACCATCCTCGCCATGGTCATCTCCGCGGCGCTCGGTCCGAGCATCCAGAACGCGATCATCGCCGTCGTGCTCGTCAGTTGGCCGACCTATGCACGACTGGTGCGTTCGCTGGTATTGGGTTTGCGTAGCAGCGAGTTCGTCATCGTCGGCCGGTTGCTGGGCCGTAGCTCGTTCGCCTCGTTGTTCAAGGACATCCTGCCCAACATCCTGCCGCACATCTTCGTGCTCATGTTCGTGGATTTGGGCGATTGCCTGCTCACCCTCTCCGGCCTGTCCTTCCTCGGTCTGGGTGCCACGCCGCCCATGCCGGAATGGGGCCAGATGGTCTCCGAAGGCGTGACCCGCATGACTTCATGGTGGCTTGCGTTCTTCCCCGGCCTCGCCATCTTCACCGTGGTGATTGCGGAGAACTTCGTCGGCGACGCAGTGCGCGATTGGTTTGACCGCAGCTACATTTCCGGCAATCAGGAGGGCCGCTGACATGACTGACGCAACGCAAACGGCTTCGGTGAAGGCTGACCGGAACGCGCAGGAAAACGAACTGTTCACCAATCAGGGCGCACCCGTGGGCATCACCGTGCGCGGACTGACCATGGATCTGTACGGCAAACGCCTGCTGGACCATGTCGATCTCGACATCGCGCCCGGCAAGATCAACGGTCTGGCCGGCGAATCCGGCTCCGGCAAATCTCTGACAAGCATGACCGTCCTCGGTCTGCCTCCGGAAGGCGCGCAGATCACTGGGTCGATTCTCTATGACGGCAAAACCGAGTTGCTCGGCATGAAGGAACACGAGCGCAACACATACCGAGGCCGACGCATCTCCATGGTGTTCCAGGACCCGACCTCCAGCATGCATCCGATGCTCTCCATCGAGCGACAGCTGACCGACGGCATGCGCTACCACCTGCATTTGAACCGCAAGCAGGCGCGCAAACGTGCCATCGAGCTGCTGAAGCTGGTGCAGGTGCCCGATCCGGAGAATGCGCTGGAGCGCTTCCCCCATCAGTTTTCGGGCGGCCAATTGCAGCGTATCGCCATCGCCACCGCGCTGAGCTGCGACTCGCGTGTGCTCATCGCCGATGAGCCGACCACTGCATTGGATGTGACCGTGCAGGCCGGTATCCTGCATCTGCTCAAGGATCTGAACGAGCGGCTCGGCCTGACCATCGTGCTGGTCACCCATGATTTGGGTGTGATGAGCGCGCTCGCCGACACCATCGCTGTGATGCGCAGCGGCCGAATCGTCGAGGTTGGGTCGCGTTACGACATCACCAACCATCCGAAGCACCCGTACACCATCGATCTCATCAACTCGTTGCCGACACGTATCGAACAGCGCCTTGAATCCGAAGGCAAGACCATGGCTTCGGCCGAGGAGGACCTGTGATGGAAGACAAGCCACTTGATTTTCGCACTGCTGCGGACATCCGTTCCGGTCTGCATCTGAAGGACATCGTCGTGGATTACACGATGGGTGGCAGAACCGTGCATGCGGTGCGCGGCGTCGATCTGGATGTGGCTCCCGGCGAGGTCGTGGGGCTGGTCGGTGAGTCCGGATGCGGCAAATCCACCCTTGCCAAGGTGATTTGCGGTCTGGTCGCTCCGACGGAGGGCACCGCAATTTACGATGACACACCCATCACGCCATTGAAGTTCCGTAGCAGGCCGATGGAGCTTCGCCGAATCCAAATGGTGTTCCAGAACCCGTATGCCTCTCTTAATCCTCGACGCACGGTCCGTTCTCAGATCGAAGAGGCTCGGGCCGTCAGCCCGGTGCCTGTGCCCAGTGTCGAGGAGCTGCTCGCATCGGTGGAATTGGAGGCATCCGACGCCGATAAGCTGCCCCACCAGTTCTCCGGCGGCCAGCGGCAGCGCATCGCCATCGCCCGTGCCATGGCCACCACGCCCACGCTGCTCATCGGTGATGAGCCGATCGCCTCGCTGGATGCCTCGTTGCAGGCAAAGACCGCCATTCTGATGAAAAAGGCGGCGGCGCGTTCCGATGCGTCACTGCTGTTCATCAGCCATGACCTATCCATCGTGCGACTGATCGCCACGCGCATCGTGGTCATGAACAAGGGCCTGATTGTGGAATCGGGTCCGACCGAGGAGATTTGGAACCATCCGCAGGAGGACTATACGAGGAACCTGCTCGCCGCGATTCCGGTTCCCGATGGACTGGGGCACCTGCCCGCCTACCACGGCGAGGAATAAGGGTGAGTCACCGCGAAAACCGGAATCCCGGTTGACGCGGGACGGGCAAATAATGGATGGTTTGGGACAATCCAACAGGATGCGGCCTGAAGTGAGAGGCGGAAGATGACGGAATTGCTGAAACATGGCGAAACGACGCTTATCGGTCATGACGATTTACAGAAGCTACTGGACCAGGCGCTCGCCGAGTACGGCGTTCCGGGGGCGCAGGTCGGAGTGATTGCCCCGGACGGTGATGGGCTAAGCGCTGACACGGTCTGGGCCGGCATCGTCAATAAGACCACCGGTTATCCGGTGTTCAAGGACACGCTCTTCCAAATCGGATCGATCAGCAAGATTTGGACGACCGTGCTCGCCATGCAGCTCATCGACGAAGGCCGTCTCAGCTTGGACACGCGAGTCAAGGACGTATTGCCGGACTTCCGCGTCATCAATTCGCCGGAAATCACCTACGGTTGCACGATCCGCCACCTCATGTGCCATATCAATGGCATTGAGGGCGACGCCTTCCCCGCAACGCTCGGCCGAGGAGACGACTGTGTGGCCAAATACGTGGATTACATCGGCAAGTTTCCCGCGCGCACGCCGCTGGGTGGGCCGTTGAGCTACTCCAACGGTGCTTTCGTGGTGCTCGGCCGTGTGATTGAAGTATTGCGGGGCGCCAGCTGGGACACAGTGCTGCGCAAGCGGATTGCCGAACCGTGTGGATTTGACCATGTGTGGACGCTTCCGGAGGATGTGCTGCGCTATTCGAGCGCATTTGGTCATTTCCGTGCAGTGGCGCTGGATAAAGAGGTGTTCCCCGCGCCTGTCGAGCCGGCGAAACTGTGGCATTTGCCGCGTTGCACCGGTCCGTGCGGGCAGGTTTCGTCATCGATTGGCGATCTGCTGGACTTCGCCTCCCTGTTCTTCAACGGGGGAGTGGCACCCAATGGTACGCATGTGATGTCTGAACGAGCCGTAAAGCTCATGACCACCCAGCAGGTGAGTCTCACTGATCAGGGCATCGAAAACGTCGGCTGGGCGTTGGGCTGGCAGTTGCCGAACTGGGGCAGTGAGCCCGCGTTCGGTCATGGCGGTGCGACCGAAGGCCAGCGCGCGAACATTGTGGTGTTTCCGAAGCATCGTATCGCCATCGCCGTGCTCACCAACGCCGATGCGGGCACGCAGATGGCGGCGGCGCTCACCCGTGACATCGCGTCGCGTGCCGGCATTGCCGCACCTCCCAAGGTCACGCTGTCCGACCGTCATCTGAGCGACGATGAAATCGTGAACATCGTCGGCGTCTACGAACGTCACGGCGAGCATCAGGAATACCGTGCGGGCGGCCCTACCGGCGTCGAAGGTGTATTCGAGCCGGATGAGGATGACGGCCCGTGCGGCGTACGGCTCACCTTGCCTCTCCACGCCACGGAACAGGGTCATTACGGCGTGCAACGGCCTGACCGCCACGAGCCGACGGAAATCGAGTTCGTCAGCGCGTCCGATGGTACGAAGTACGTGGCTTACGGGCATCGCGTCACGCCGAAAATCGCGTAGGCCTGTGCTCCTCTTGGCGGCGGATTGCGGGTGGAATGCCGGCGGTTTCGACCGGGAGGACAGGCGCGTGTGGAAGCTGGGCCATGGAATGGTTCGGACTACTCGGCGGACGGTGGCACCGGCTGACGGAGGCGCCAGGGTTTGTGAATGTGATGACGGATGAGCGGAAGGAACGAGATGACACAGCAACAGGAACTCGTCGGCGATGATGATCGGGTTGGCGCCGATACCGGCGGACGATCCGCCGCTTTGGACGGCATAGCGCTCGACCCGCGCATCGACTGGTCCATTATGATTCGCGACGCGGCCACCGGCGAAACCCTCTATGGGCGCACGCCGGACGCGGTGCTTAAGACGGCGAGCATCGGCAAACTGTTCCTGCTCATCGAGGTCATGCATCAGATCGAGACCGGCGAACTGGGCCTGCACGAGATCATCGACCGCCGCGCAATGTCGTCGGACGACTTCTGCGAGGACTCCGGCCTGCTGTACCTGCTCGACCAGCAGACGCTCAGCGTGCATGACCTGGGCTTTCTCGTCGGCTCGTTCTCCGACAACTACGCCACCAATCTGCTCATCGAACGGGTCGGATTGGACCGGGTGCAATCGTTTGCCAAGGCGCAGGGATTCGAACGGTCGGCTTTGCTGGACTACGTACGCATGGAACTGCGGCCCGACGGCCCGGACGACATGTCATGCGGCTGCGCCCGCGAACTGTGCGACTATATGCTCCGTCTCAACGCCGGCACGCTCGTCTCGCCGGCCGCGTCCGCCCAGATTGAACGATGGCTCGGCGCCGACACCGACACGTCGATGGCTTCCGGAGTCTTCAACGTGGACCCGCTCGCGCATTGGGAGGCGGGCGATCCGTTCCAGCTGCGGCACAAAACCGGCACCGAATCGGATGTACGCTGCGACGTCGGTTTCGTGCGGTGCGACCCGACCGGCCGCACCGTCGCCTACGCGATCCTCGCCAACTGGGACAAGACGCGATACGGTCGTCTGCGTGACGTGGCGCTCGCCGACATGCGACGCCTTGGTGCCGCAATCCGCGCGTATATCGAGGCGTAGGCGCGGGACTGGATAGGACGTTAAGCGACTTGGGACAGTTCGGGCCGGGGCGACTATCCCTTAGGACTGCCGCACATCCCAGCTCGTCCTGCAAGTACGGACTCGCTGGGATGACTGGTCTCTCGAGGCCACGCAGCGCATCAATCCGACGCGCCGACCGCCTATCGCGCCTGAAGCACGATGTCGGCGAATCGGCGGGCGAATGCCTCGGCCAGCTTCGTGTTCTCGGCGTCATAGACGGCGTTGCGACGCAGCACTTCCTCCCAGTCGAATCCGTCATGCTCGACGTCGCGGATGTCGTCCGCATCCCACGTGGTGATGTTCGCGGCCGACACCTCGGGATGGAACTGCAATCCCCACGCGCGATCGCCCAGACGGAATCCCTGCACCGGCGAACGGTCAGAATGGGCGAGCAGCACCGCTTCGGCAGGCAGCGACGTGATATGGTCCACATGGTTTTCGGTCATCGGGAAGGACTCCGGCAGCACCGAGAACAGGGGATCGTCGGCCGCCGCCGCATCCAGCGTGATCGGCGTGATGCCGTGTTCCGGCTGCAATTTGCGATGCTCCACCGTGCCGCCGCCCACGTAGGCGAGCAGCTGGCCGCCCAGACAGATGCCGAGCATCGGAATCTGCCCGTCAATCGCCTGACGGGTCAGCGCGCGCGTGGCCGGCAACCACGGGAACCGGTCGTCCTCATACGGCAGGGGAGCGCCGCCCAGCACGATAAGCGCCGCGTATCCATCCAGCGACTCCGGTAGCCCATCGCCGCCGAATTTCACTTCATAATCGAGTCCCTGCTCGTTGAACCAAGGGCCAAGGCGGCGCAAACCTGCCGTTTTCGAATGCCCAATGACCAGTGCGGTTGGCATATGTCGTCCTTTCGATGATTGATGATTGGTAATTGATGTCGCTGTGATATGCCGCAGATGGCGTGGGCACCGCAGATTCGCGTGTGCGCCCCTACCGCAGAATCCGGGTGCCGGGCGTGACGGTGACGATGTCGTCGGTGCGGGGCGCGTCGGCCCGTGCGAACTCCAACGTCTGCACCTGCGGGTGTTCCAGCGAGTTGAGCTGGATGGTGCAGCGCAACGGATGCCGTTCGCAGGGAACAGTCCACGACAGTTGCGCCGGTGAATCCGCGTGCTCGTCCGTTGCCGTGAGGTGGACGGTCGTGAGAGAAGTCGTGCAGTGGGCGGACGTAAGGCGATCGGAGACAAGATAATCGGCTCCTCCATCGGCCTTCTCCACGGCTTCGTCACCCTTGACTTTGTCATTATCGTTGGTGCTGGCGGCTGGAACGTTGGAAACCGGCAGACCGGTGTCCTTCAGCAGCCGGGCGAGCTGTGCCCCACGCTCCTCGAACGTCCAATCCATCGTGACGTTCATCGCCAGGATGTCGGACAGCGAAGCGATGGCGCGGGCACATGTTTCGGCGTCCGCAGCATCCGCCGCGATGGCGTGCTCGTCGGCGGTATCCCGGGCATCCGCGTGATCGTTCGCACATTCGCCGCCGCGTTCGCCCGCGTGGCCGTCCGCACCCGCCGTCGCCGCATCTTCAACCAATCCACCCAGCATCGCGTTCACACGCCGTTGCGCCTCGCGGGTCTCCGCCCACAGCGGGAAGCTCCAGCCGGCCACCAATTCCTTGCGCGACGCCTCCTCCAACAGCAGCGACAGCACGCGAATGGCCAGCACGCTCGGCGTGGCATAGCGTCCGTTTGCCAGCACCACCACGCCGAGACCGGAGTCGAGATGCCACCTCATGTTCGACCCGTAGCCTGGATATCCGTCCGAATGGTAGGCGATGTCGCCGAACCGCTCGTCATGCTTAATGATGAGCCCGTATCCGTACGCCTCGATTTCGTTGAAATCGCGTTTCGTGAGCCAACCGCGGCTCGAGCCGGAACGCAGCACAGGCGGCATCGGCGTGTGGGGCATCTGCATCAGGTGACGGTAGCGCTTCGGCAGTACCTCGTCATCGGTCGACGGCTCATCCTCGAATCCGCGCGCCAGCCACGCATCCCACGCGGCCACATCATGCACGGAACTGATCACCCCGCCGATCACGCTGAACGCGCCCGGATCGGCGAACGGCTCCGCCGCCCAAGTCTTGGTTTCCGGGTCGAAATGGTAGCCGCAGACCAGCGCGGATGGGCTGACTTCACGCCAGTCATAGGTCGTCTCATGCAATCCCAAAGGCTCCAGCAGATGCGTGCGCACATAATCCGGCACATCCATGCCGCTGACGTTGCGAATCAGCTCGCCGACCGCTGCATATCCGATATTCGAGTATTCGTAGCGCTCGCCGGGCGCATAGATGGACCTGAGCCGCTGGGCCAGCAGCGACCGTAGTTCATCCCTGCTGATTGATTCCTGCCGGTCCGCCCATGCGTCGTCGGTGGCCAGCCCGCAGCTCATCGCCAGCAGGTCATGCACGGTGATGGGGAAGGAGTCCTCGCGATATGGCTGCACACGGCGCAGTTCCGGTACATAACCCGAGGCCGGCGCGTGCAGGTCGACCAGTCCTTGCCAGGCCAACTGCATGACGGCCGCCGCCGCAAAGCTCTTCGACATGGAGGCGATGCGAAACCGCGTGTGCTCGTTGAGCGCAACCGTCGCCCCATCGGCACCGCCGCCATCCGTCGCATCTCCAGCATCGACGGCACCGGTGGAATCGAGCGCGTCCATACGGTTGGAATGATTCGCGCCGGCGGTCTGCGCTCCATGGTCCGGGCGCGGCACCGACCCGCCATGCCCGCAGTGTAGCAGCCCATGGCGGTCGAAAATCCCATAGACATACGCGGGGGCTTTGTCTTCGGCGATCAGCCCGTGGAAGATTCGGTCCACCTCGGCGATCGTCGCCTCATCGGGGATATAGCTGTGCCGCACCGTCACCGTTCGCTCCAATCCGCTCATGTTGCAATCCAACGAGGCACCAACCTAGTCCGTCCCTGTTATCCCTCGCGGCCAAGGCGATATATGCCGGTAACACGACCGATATAAACGGGTCCGACGTAGGAGGAACAGAAGACGTCGTGGGACTCACCGTGAGGTGACCAGCGTGACGCTGTACGGCGGAATCTTCATCGCCAGTAGCGACGACGGGGACGGCAGTGTGTACGTCCGTCGGGCGCGGTCGATGGCCTCCGTCGCCTCGCCGCGATAGCCGATGACGGTTTTCGCATCCGGCTCGGCCGTGAGCGTCTCCACCTCGAGCCGGACGGGCCCGTGGGATGCCGTCGCGCCCAGTCCAGCCAATCCCCGGGCGATTTCCAGCGTCACATCCACCGGCCGTTCGGCGGTGTTGACGATCTTGATGTACCGGTAGGGGGCGGTGTCGTCCGCCCCGGTGACGCTCACGTACAGGTGCTTGGCGTTCGGATTCGACTCGATGGCCGCGTCGTAGGTCCACGGTCCCAGATGCGTGGAGAACAAGCGCTCCACCTCGTAGTTCACCGTCGGATTCACATGCGCCGGATTGAACTCGATGAGATTCTGCGCCCAGCCCTTCGCGGGGATGTGCGCGAGCAGCGGCGCGTAGGAGGTCATGCGCACCACGTCAGAATTGCGCTCGCAGCCGGTCAGGAACGCGGCCTCGCCAAGCGCGGAACGCCATGTGTTCGCGCCCTGCTCGGTCTGCGGCTGGCCCGCGAAATAGCCATTGGCCGAGTATTCGCCGAAATACACGCCGGCGCCGCAACGTGGATAGTCGTCGAAACGATGGGCCTGTGACTCGAACCAGGCGGGGGAATGGTAGGAATGCTCATCCACGACGATCGCGTCGCCGGTGGCCGAGCCGACGGCGGCCAAGGGGCCGTGGAACGTTGCTCCGGTGCTGGTGTCGGTGCTGGTGCGGGTACCGGTGCCAGCACCGGTGACGCCGTTCGCAATCGCTCGCGCGTGATGCCATGTGCGCGCCATCGCCGGGCGGAACGGGAACAAACCGGCGCTCATCACACACAGCATGTCCGGATACCGCTCATGGATGGCGGCGGCAATGCGGTCGAATTTGTCCACATAGTCGGCGCCGAAGTTCTCGTTGCCCACGCCGATCATATCCAATCCGAACGGTTCGGGGTGGCCCATGTCCCGTCGCACCGCCGCCCACGGGCTGGTGTTCGGGTCGCCGTTGGCGAATTCGATGAGATCGAGATAGTCCTGGATCACGTTGCGGCGGAACGGCTCGGAATCGGTGTCCATGTGCCTCGGGTCGCGGCCCGGCGACTGGCATGCGATGCCGGCGAACAACGTGGGCAACGGCTTGGCGCCCAGATCCTCGCACAGGCAGAAGTACTCGTAGAAACCGATTTGGTAGCTCTGGCAGTAGCTGGACCCGTCGGGCATCTTGAATGACCACATCGAATACTGGGCCCGACGGGCCGGCAGCGCGCCCACGGTGTCCTTCCACCGATATTCGTTGCCGGGCGTCACGCCTTCCACGATGCAGCCGCCGGGGAACCGCACGAACGCGGGGTGCAGTGCCGCGACGGCCTCCACGAGGTCGCGCCGCAGTTTGCCGTACCGCCACTTCGGGTCGCCGGCGCCCCAGTAATCCGCATCCATGAACTGCACGAGGTCCAAGTCGAAGACGACGGGGGCGGTGGGGTCGTCAAGTCCATCGGCGGTATTGGGGCGGCTGGGCCCATTGAGGTTGTCGGGGTGGCTGGGCCCATCGGCATCGGGGACATCGCCAAGCTCGGTACCGATGCCGATTCCGGTTTCAATGCGGATGCGCAACTTGCCGTAATCGGTGGCCAAGCCGTTCACCTGCGCCGAAACGCGCACCCACCCGTCACTCAGCTGTTCGATGGTCGCGGGTGAGACGTCGGCGGAAACCGGCGAGTCTGACGGGCTTCCGGCGGGCGTCCGGCCCGCCGTGCCGTCGTCATGCGGAGAGGATGGGTCGGCGACCACGCGGACGGACGATGCAGTGCAATCACTGGTGCAATCACTGGCGCAATCCCCAGTGCAATCCCCAGCACAATCCCCGGCGTTTGCGCCCGGCGTGCGCCCGGCCTCGCAGATGAGCCGAGCGCTCCCGGTCAGCGGCGAACCGTCCCCGCCAATTACGCAGACGGACAGTCGCGACGCGCCGGATACCGCGCGGATGCACAGGCTCACGTCATAGGTATGCCCGGCGGTGATGGCGAAGGCGGGCTCGTCGGCGTTCGTGCCGCCGCCGTTGTACCCGAGGTTCTCGATGGCGGCGGCACGGTTTGCCGTTGCGGGACCGTCCGTGGTGACGACCCCTGTTATGCCATCGGTTGCGGCATCGTCGAGCTGGACGTTGGCGTCGCCGGCTCCCGCGTTTTCGCGCACGTTCCCGACTGTAATCCTCGCGTACCGGCTGTGCGCATGAATCGGCGGCGCCGGGCAGTCGGCGGACGTATCGATCGTCTGCCCATGCGTGCCGCGTATCTCGGTGCCGCAGCTGACAGCCGAGCAGCCGTCAAACCGCCAGAATCGTAAGGGGTCGGCCTGCGTGCGCCATCGGTCCGCGCCGGACAGGCGCCAGGTGTGATGGTCCAGATAGACGCCGTCGAAGCTGTAGTTGTTCACCATGTTGGCGTTCAGGCCGCCGTCCGCACTGTGATTGATGTCCTCGAAGAACGCGCCGTACAGTCTGCCGCTTGTTTGATGGGTGGGCGCACCCACGCTGATCCGCACCATGTCATCATTCTATAGTGGCGGGGAGGCGGATGCCATGCATGCGGCGGAGCCGGGGAACACCGACTTTGGGAAAGTTCAGTCACAGTTCACATTGCGGTTAATCCAATTCGGGCCAGCGGCCGGTCGCAACCGGTACGCTCGGAATCGTAAGGTTGAACGGAATGACGTCAGGAGCGTATTGTGCAGTCCTCGGTGGGAATCCGCGAGCGCATCGACCACGTGTATCCGACGCTTCGCCCGGCGGAGCGGTCCGTGGCCCAGTATATCCGGGACCATATCGAGGAGGCTGCGGATCTGACCGTCGGCCAGATGGCGGATATCGCGCACGTCAGCCAGCCCACGGTGATTCGTTTTTCGCGCAAGCTCGGATTCGGCGGCTACCGTGAGCTGCGCTATGTGCTGCGCCACCCGGACGCCGAGCACAAGGTGACGTTCAATCCGCTCGCGGGCTTCGACCTGAACCCGTGGGACAGCGCGGACGACATTCCGGCCAAGGCCGTGGACAGTGCGAAATCGCTCATGGACGAGCTGTACAGCGCGCTTGACGGCAAAGCCTACCGCAAGGCGATCGCACTCATCGCCGAGGCGCGGTTCATCGATATTTTCGGCGTGGAGAACTCCCTGACGCCGGCCATGGATCTGTTCACCAAGCTCGAGTATCTGGGGCTCATGTGTCGCCTCAATACCGATGCGTACCTGCAGCAGATCAGCGCCGGACACCTCACACATGGCGATGTCGCCATCGCGTTCTCCCACTCAGGCAGCTCGGCCGATACGGTCAAGGCGCTGCGGTTGGCGAAGTCGCGGGGAGCCAAAACCATCGCGATCACCAACGCCGTGGGCGCGCCCTTGGCCGGCTGGGCTGATGTAGTGCTTCTCACCGGCCGCGACTCGCATACCATCTACGGCAATGCGATCTTCTCGCGCGTGGCCGATACCGCATTGGTGGACATGCTCTACATGGGCGTGATTCTGTCCGACTACGGCCGGTTCTCGACCGCGTTGGACGAATCCGGCCGCATGATTCGCGACCGCGTCTTCGAGGGCTGAGCCGCGGGGGCGGACGGTGCCTATGGGCCGTCCGCAAGGTGTGCGTTGCGGGGGAGCCGCGCGAATGCTGCCGTGCCGGCTTGTGGCTGCTGACGGGGTACGGGAATAACCGGTTTCTCGGCCGACTGGCGTGTCCGCATCGCATGACCGAACGTCGAACGTCGCGGTCATTGCGCGCAGCGGAATCAGACGATGGAGTACGTGGTGGCCCGCGAGCGGCCGTGCTTTGTGATTTTGCCGTCCAACGTCAGCTGGCGCAGCAGCTTGCCGGCCTGATCGCGGCTCAATCCCAGTTGCTCCTGAATCATTCTGCGGCTCAGGTTCACTCCGCTCGACGCCAGCAGATTCAATGTCGTCTGTTCCAACGTCTCGTTCGACTGGCGCAGCGTCGTCATGTCCAGAGCCGGTGAGACCGGGCCGGCGCTGCCGGATGCCGCTCCGGCGGCTAGGGAGGCTAGGACAATGGTGCTTTGCGCGGGCTCGGCGTGGGTGTTGGTGATGCCGTTGGATGAGCCATTGGGTGAGCCGGTGGATGGGACTGCGGCTGGGGCTGCAGTCGGGATGGTGGTCGGGATGGTGATCGGGATGGTGGTTGCAACGCCGCCATGGCCGTCGGCCAAGATGTGTGACTCCCAATCAAACCCCCGGCCGAGAACCAGCGTCTGCAGCGGTGAGCACCCGATGACGCGGGCCCCGGCCAGCGCCTCGGCCGCCTGATCGGTCACACGTTGGAACGTGGGGAAGTGGTAGACGTTGTCATGCCCGGTGCCGTCGGTTCTGCCGGACGAAGCCGCGGCGGCATTGGCGCCGGAACTGGCGGAACCGCGATTGCGTGGATTGGGGGAGTTGGTCACCTCGACCAGCACGGGCAACACCAATGCCACGGATGACGGTCCGACGCGCAACTGTGGGCTGACCGGATTGCCTGCGTAGGCGTCCATGATGCGTTGCACGCCGGTGCCGCAGTCCTCGCACAGGCCCAGATTGGCCAGCAACTGGGCCAGCATCGGGTCGCGAGGCTGGCAGATTCCGTTTAGCAGGTCGTTGATGGCGAAGCCGTCGGTCAGGCCGCCAAGGGAGATGATCTCCAGTCTCGAATCGAACACATTGATGAGTGTGGGGCCGGAGTAGGAGTAGTCGCGGTGCTCCAGCGCATTGACCAGCGCCTCGCGCAGGGCTGCGGCAGGGTATCGACCGGATTCGTTGATGCGGTTGAGCAACATGCCGGCCTCGTCCAGCTGACTGAGCAGCGAGCCGGTGAACGTGTATCGCTCGCGGATGCTGTGCTTGCTGTCGCCGTCAAAGATGATGGCCTTGGTCGCATACGGGCACTGGTCTGAAAGCAGTGTGGCGAGCAGCGGGTTGGCCGATGCGGGGGTGATGGGTGGATGTATCGTGCCGGCGGTTGTGGCAGTGGCGGCGGTTGTGGTAGTGGTGGTGTTGGCAGCAGTGGTGTCGGTGGGGGTGGCGGCAGCATCGGCGGTGGCAGTGGTGTCAACGGTCGCGGTGCTGGCAGCGGTGGTGGCAGAAGAGGCGGCAAAGGTGTTCATGCGGGCCGGATCGTTCGTGTAGGTGGAGACGATGGCGTCGGCGGTGTTGGCTGGGCCGGCTGCACTGGCTGTGCCAATCGTGTCTGTCGTGTCGGTGGGTGCAACGTTGCCGCCTGCGGAGGTCGCACCTGCTGTAGTGGTCATGTTGTTTGCGTCTACCGTGCCGGCCTCGTTTGCTGTGCCGGCGTTGCCGGTGGGTGCGACACTGCCACTTGCGGAGGTTGCGTCTGTTGTAGCGGTTGTGTCGGTGGCGGCGGGCGTCCCGATCGACAATGATTCGGCTATGTTTCCCCAGTCGAGGCCGGCGGCCGCGAAGCTATGCTTAGCGTAGACATGCGTGAGATTCGATGCGCCGGAATATCCGGCATCGATGTCCGCTGAAATATGTGCCGCTGTCCCCATGCCTCGATGGTACGTACTTTCCTATGCCAGACACGCGCAACAGCGAGCAAATGCGAGCAAATATGATGAGTGCGGTTTGTCCTGCTCTCCTTCGGTTTGACATGCAGGGCCTTGCGCCGTGCCCCGTAGCGCCCGCAGGATGGCAGGTTGGTCCGGGTAGGCGTTTGAGTCCTTTGCTCTTGGTCCATCCCGCAATTGTTTGAGTGGTATCGGTCCTTCCTGACGAGGGACCGTCAGGAAGCTGACTGGGGCTCGAGAAAAAGCTGAAGCCCTCAATTATTTAAGAGACGGACCACTCTGAGCCCCCGTAGCGCTTACTGCCCGGATTTCGAGCTTCCGTGGCGCACAACTGTGCCCCCGGAGACGTTTCAAGCGTCAAATTGGGCTGCGGGGGCACAGCCCGCGCCCCGGCAGCTACTTTATGGACGTTTTTCGGCTGCGGGGGCACGCTGTTGCAGACCAGAAACCGCATGATTCCGCCATTTTCGCTAAACCACACGATTTCGCACAGAATCTGGGTGTGCCCCGCAGCTCGAATTAAGCCGTTTTTCGGCTGCGGGGGCGCACCGCCGAGGCGCACCGCCGAGGCACACCAGCAAGCGCCGCTTCCGATTTCGGGCGTCATAATCCGCGCGACCGTAACCTAACGCGCGTGGTTAAGACCCACGCATCACCCACGCTTTCTGCATAAACATAACCCCACGTTCGGCATTACTCCATGACGGCATGGGTCGACACGGGAAGGACTCGATTCAGATGACGGCGTGCCGATTCTGGTGCGTCATGCCTGCCAATTACTCGTCAATTACTCGCCAATGCTCGCCAGCGCCGGTTGAACGGTACCCAAAGCCAAAAGCAAAAGGCACCGACCCAAACAGAGCCGGTGCCTCATCGTGCCCCCGACCCGACTCGAACGGGCAACCGACGGATTAGAAGGCCGTGGCTCTATCCATTGAGCTACAGGGGCATCAGCGGATAAACATACTAGTCGGTCGCGACTCGGAAATTGAGGCCGGTCCGGAATCTCTGGAATCCCCGGAATCTTTGGCTCACGGGCGTGTTATGATATGCCTCGTTGTACAGGGCAGTGATCCGTTATCAGCGGGGAGCCTTCGGAAGAACGGCGAGTCATCGCCCAGTAGACCCGACGGGATCGGCCCGAAACAGCCGAACGCAAGCGGTCGCGCTTGAACGGGCTCCGGTCCGGTCGAGCGGCGGCAAGCGAGGTGGTACCGCGGTGGCGGGTGCGACGGAAGTCGTCCGGCATCGTCCTCGTAGCAGGGGCGACGAGATGGTCGCTCCGGACGGAACGCAAGGTTCCGGCTGCGGGACGGACGGTCGGTGGTATCACGAACACCTCAGGCCGGCGGAGTTCACGGCCGAATCACCACGTAACGCCCGTCCGGCGCAATCATCGCAACCAATCGTCCCTGTGGACCGAACCAGACCCACGAGGAGATTTACGGTGAGCGAAAACGTATATCCCAAGGCGAACGAGGGCGGCGAGACCGCGCACGTAGCGCCGAACCCCAGCTTCCCCCAGATGGAGGAGACCGTCCTGGACTACTGGGACAAGGACGACACCTTCCAGAAGTCCGTCGAACGCAACCCTTCCGGCGACCACAGCCAGAACGAGTTCGTGTTCTTCGACGGCCCGCCCTTCGCCAACGGCCTGCCGCACTACGGCCACCTGCTGACCGGTTATGCGAAGGACGTCATCCCGCGTTACCAGACCATGAAGGGCCGCAAGGTCAACCGTGTGTTCGGCTGGGACACGCACGGCCTGCCCGCCGAGCTTGAGGCGCAGAAGGAGCTCGGCATCGACTCGGTCGACCAGATCGAGAAGATGGGCATCGACAAGTTCAACGACGCCTGCCGCGCCTCCGTGCTCAAGTACACGCACGAATGGCAGGACTACGTGCATCGTCAGGCCCGCTGGGTGGACTTCGAGCACGGCTACAAGACCCTGAACATCCCGTACATGGAGTCCGTGATGTGGGCCTTCAAGCAGCTGTACGACAAGGGCCTCGCCTACCAGGGCTACCGCGTGCTGCCGTACTGCCCGAAGGACCGTACGCCGCTTTCGGCCCATGAGCTCAGGATGGACGCCGACGTGTACCAGGACCGTCAGGACACCACCGTGTCCGTGGCCGTCAAGATGCGCGACGAGGATGCCTACGCCGTCTTCTGGACCACCACGCCGTGGACCGTGCCCACCAACTTCGCCATCGTGGTCGGCGCCGACATCGACTATGTCGAGGTCAAGCCCACCGAAGGCAAGTTCGCCGGCAAGAAGTTCTACCTCGGCAAGGACCTGCTGCCGCACTACACCAAGGAGCTCGGCGAGAACTACGAGGTCGTGCGCGAGCTCAAGGGCTCCGAGCTCGAGGGACGCCGCTACTGGCCGGTCTTCCCCTACTTCGCGGGTGAGAAGGCCGAGACTGAGGGCAACGTGCCCGGTCCGAACGGCTACACCATCTTCACCGCCGACTACGTCGACACCGTCGAAGGTACCGGACTGGTCCACCAGGCCCCCTACGGCGAGGACGATATGAACACGCTCAACGCCAAGGGCATCAAGAGCACCGACGTGCTCGACGCCGGCTGCCGCTTCACCGCGCAGTGCCCGGAGTATGAGGGCATGTTCGTGTTCGACGCCAACCTGCCGATCCTGCGTAACCTGCGCGCCGGCGACGGTCCGCTCGCGTCCATCCCCGAGGAGCACCGCGCGATCCTCTTCCAGGAGAAGAGCTACGTGCACTCCTACCCGCACTGCTGGCGCTGCGCCACGCCGCTGATCTACAAGCCGGTCTCCTCCTGGTTCGTCTCCGTGACCAAGATCAAGCCGCGTCTGCTGGAGCTCAACCAGCAGATCAACTGGATTCCGGAGAACGTCAAGGACGGCCAGTTCGGCAAGTGGCTCGCCAACGCGCGTGACTGGTCCATCTCCCGCAACCGCTTCTGGGGTTCGCCGATTCCGGTGTGGGTGTCCGACGACCCGAAGTACCCGCGCGTGGACGTGTACGGCTCGCTCGACGAACTCAAGGCCGACTTCGGCGACTACCCGCGCGACCGTGACGGCAACATCAACATGCACCGTCCGTGGATCGACAACCTGACCCGTCCGAACCCGGACGACCCGACCGGCAAGTCCACCATGCGCCGCATTCCCGACGTGCTCGACTGCTGGTTCGAGTCCGGTTCGATGTCGTTCGCGCAGTTCCACTACCCGTTCGAGAACAAGGAGAAGTTCGAGCAGCACTTCCCGGCCGACTACATCGTCGAATACATCGGTCAGACCCGCGGCTGGTTCTACCTGCTGCATGTGATGGCCACCGCCCTGTTCGACCGTCCGGCGTTCAAGAACGTGATCTGCCACGGCATCGTGCTCGGCTCCGACGGTCAGAAGATGTCGAAGCACCTGCGCAACTACCCGGACGTCAACGGCGTGTTCGACAAGTACGGTTCCGACGCCATGCGCTGGTTCCTCATGAGCTCGCCGATTCTGCGCGGCGGCAATCTGATCGTCACCGCCGAGGGCATTCGCGACACCGTGCGCCAGGTCATGCTGCCGGTGTGGAGCTCGTACTACTTCTTCACGCTGTACGCCAACGCGGCCAACGGCGGCAAGGGCTTCGACGCGCGCCAGCTGCGCCCCGACGAGGTCGCCGCCCTGCCGGAAATGGACCGCTACCTGCTGGCTCGCACCCGCCGACTCGTGGAGCGTGTGGAGAAGGCGCTGGACGAGTTCGCGATCTCCGATGCCTGCGACGCCGCGTCCGACTTCATCGACGTGCTCACCAACTGGTACATCCGCAACACCCGTGACCGCTTCTGGAACGAGGACGCCAACGCGTTCAACACCTTGTACACCGTGCTTGAGGTGTTCATGCGCGTGCTCGCGCCGCTGGCCCCGATGGAGGCCGAGTCCGTGTGGCGCGGTCTGACCGGTGGTGAATCCGTGCATCTGGCCGACTGGCCGTTCGTCGTCTCCGAGGAGACCGGCGAGGCCACCGAGCTCGGCCGCGTGCTCGTCGACGATCCGAAGTTGGTCAATGCGATGGAGAAGGTGCGCGAGGTCGTCTCCGGCACCCTGTCCCTGCGCAAGGCCTCGCAGATCCGCGTGCGCCAGCCGCTGTCCAAGCTCACCGTGGTGGTCGAGGATGTGGACGACGTGCGCGCCTACACGGAGGTGCTTAAGTCCGAGCTCAACGTGAAGGACATCGAGTTCTGCACGATGGAGGACGCCGGCTCCCAGGGTCTCAAGATCGTCCACCAGCTCAAGGTCAATGCCCGTGCGGCCGGTCCGCGCCTTGGCAAGCAGGTGCAGTTCGCCATCAAGGCGTCCAAGACCGGTGCGTGGCGCGTGGATGCCTCCGGTGCCCCCGTGGTCGAGACGCCGAACGGCGAGATTGCGCTGGTCGAAGGCGAGTACGAGCTGATCAACCGCGTGGAGGAGGAGAACGCGGCCGAGGCGGCGGCCTCCGTGTCCGCCGCGCTGCCGACTGGTGGCTTCGTGATCCTCGACACCGCGCTGACCGACGACCTGGTGGCCGAAGGCTACGCCCGCGACGCTATCCGCGCCGTGCAGGACGCCCGTAAGGACGCCGGCCTCGATATCGCCGATCGCATCGCGCTGACGCTGACCGTGCCGGCTGCCGATGCGGCGAAGGTCGAGCAGTTCCGTGACCTCATCGCCCGTGAGACGCTGGCCACCTCGCTGGAGGTCAAGGCTGACGAGGACGCCAAGGAACTGGCCGTGGAGGTCGCCAAGGCGTGATGACGTCGTCATTGACGGTCTGATTAGCTGGCGATTGGCTGGCGATTGGCTGGCGATTAGCCAGACGCCTGGCCGTTTTCTGACGGCGGCTTCGCCAAGAGTCGCCACATAAGGTGGGCTGAACCAAACGGTTCAGCCCACCTTTCTTTTTGGCTATGTTCGATCAAAGTGCTGCTATTCGCAGGACACTCGTGCTGATTTCCCGCTGTTCCGGCTTGATTGGGAATGCTTGGAGAACAGTAATCGCAGCATTCCAGCGGTTAACAGCACTTTGTGATAACAAATCCATTCCTTCCTTTCCATTTCCTTCCATTCAGTTCTGGCCATGTCTCATCAGTTGGCATAGGCTGGGTCTTCTCCTCGGACTCGGATTGAAGGTATCGGCTGAAATGTGTGTATGGCGACCCTAGTGGTCTATCTCGTAATTGTCTGAGTGGTGTTGGCCCCCTCTGACGAGGAGCTGGCAGCGAAGCTGACTGGGGAAGAGGCAGGAGATACAGTGCTCAATTATTTGTGAGACGGACCACTAGTAATCGGATGGTTATTTGCCCGGGGAGTGAAAACTGTTCCAGTCAATGCTGGTGTCGTATTGATTGGTGATCTCCTGTCTCCACGGACTGCTTTCCGCGGAGTTATCCACAACACGCCGGATTGCTGAAGCTGTATCCACATAGGTCGGTTCGGCTGGACAACGACGGCGAGCGGCCGTTAGCGTCGTCCGCATGAAAACTCATCACACCATCACGGACAAACTCATGCGGGCGCAGCAGCAACGAAGCTGTGTGTTCGCGGCAAACGACGCCGAAGGCAAGGCGCTCCGGCGGCGGACGCGCGACGGCGAACTGGTCAGTCCGCATCGTGGCCTGTTCATTGACGCCCGATACTGGGACACGCTGAACGGTTCCGAAAAGGCGTTGCATATCGCCCGTACCCTGCAGGAACGGCATCCCACATGGGTGTTCGCCGGTCCTACGGCCGCAGCCATACACGGTTTCGACCATCAATGGTCGATTCATCAATCCGTATATATCGCGGTCACGTCGAATTCGGGTCGTTGCGCCGGCAGCGTACGCCGCATCTTCATGCCTTCACTAGTGGCTGTCACGGTGCAGGGCCTCCGTGTAACGCCGTCGGCCAGAACGTTGGTGGATTGCGCGCTGATGCTCTCGTTCGCCAAAGCGTTGCCTATTTTCGATTCGGCATTGAGAAAGGAATGCTGCACGGCGTCGGACATACGTTCCATATGTGCATCGCTGCACCGTGGAACCGATGCGGTGGAGCGTCTGCTGACGTACGCTGATCCAATGAGCGAGAACGGCGGCGAATCGTTGGCGCGGGCCGTCATGATCGAAGCGGGGTTCGAAGTACCGCAGTTGCAGCGTGTGTTCGTCGATCCGCGGAATCCTAGGGAGTGGTACAGAGTCGACTTCGTGTGGGCTTTCCCCGGTGGATATACGGTTGTAGCCGAATACGACGGTATGGCGAAATACGTCAATCCCACAATGACGGGGCGTAGAACAATCCAAGCCGTGGTGAATCAGCAGAGCGAGCGCGAGCGCAAACTATACGCATGGGGTGTGAGCAAGATAGTTCGCATTGGATACGATGACGTCGTCCGACGGCAGCCGTTGATCGACAAGCTGGACGACGCCGGGATTCCGAGGGCCGTCTGACGTAAGGTCGACGCCGTCTCCGAGACGGCTGGCTGCTT